>DNXT01000091.1 GCA_003505795.1 Lysobacteraceae bacterium
GCCGGCCCCTGAGCGAGGGGGCTCGCGCCCGCCTCAACGCGAAGGGCCCGGCATTGCCGGGCCCCTGGTCGGTGCGGATGCGGCGCCGGCGGGATCAGCCGGCGTCTTCCTCGGCGGCCAGCTGCTTGCGGATCTGCGCATCGACCGCGGCGATCGCGGTCATGTTCATCACCCGGCGCGAAGTCGCGCTGCTGGTCAGGATGTGCACCGGCTTGGAGATGCCCATCAGGATCGGGCCGATCGCCACGCCCTCGGTGAACACCCGCACCAGGTTGTAGGCGATGTTGGCCGCCTCCAGGTTCGGCAGCACGAACAGGTTGGCGCGGCCCTTGAGCGTGCTGTTGGGCATGATCTGCCTGCGCAGCGCCTCGTCCCAGGCGGTGTCGCCCTGCATCTCGCCATCGATGTTGAGCCGCGGATTGCGCTTGAGCAGCAGCCCGCGCACCTGGCGCATCTTCAGCGCGTCGCGCGAGTCGTGGCTGCCGAAGTTGCTGTGCGACAGCAGCGCGATGTTCGGCTCGATGCCGAACAGCTTGAGGCGGTAGGCCGCCTGCAGCGTGGCCTCGGCGATCTGCTCGGGGGTCGGGTCCTCCTGCACGTGGGTGTCGACGAAGAAGAACACGCCCTGCTGGTTGATCACGCCGGTCATCGCCGAGGTCGAGCTGACCTTCGGCTCCAGCGGGATCACGCTGCGCGCGTAGCCGAGCTTCTTGTGGAAGCGGCCGACCACGCCGGACAGCAGCGCGTCGGCCTCGCCACGCGCCACCATCACCGCGCCGATCAGGGTCGGACGCGAGCGCATCAGCTCCTTGGCGGCGCTGACGGTGACGCCGCGGCGCTCGGTCAGCGCGTGGTAGTACTGCCAGTAGTCGTTGAAGCGCGGATCGTCGAGAATGTTGGTGATCTCGAAGTCCACCCCGGCCCGTAGCCGCAGGCCCATGCGCTGGATGCGGCTCTCGATCACGTCCGGGCGGCCGATCAGGATCGGCAGCGCCAGGCCTTCGTCGACCACGTTCTGGACCGCGCGCAGCACCACTTCCTCCTCGCCCTCGGCGTACACCACGCGCTGCTTGTCGGCGCGCGCGCGGTCGTAGACCGGCTTCATCATCAGGCTGGTGCGGTAGACGAACTGGCCGAGCTTGTCGCGGTAGGCGGCCATGTCGGCGATCGGCCGCGTCGCCACGCCCGAGTCCATCGCCGCCTGCGCCACCGCCGCGGACAGGTCCACCAGCAGGCGCGGGTCGAGCGGGCGCGGGATCAGGTACTCGCGGCCGAAGCTCGGGGTCTCGCCGCCGTAGGCCGCGCCCAGGTCCGAGGCCTCGCGCCGCGCCATCGCCGCGATCGCCTTGACGCAGGCGACCTTCATCTCCTCGTTGATCGTGGTCGCGCCGACGTCCAGCGCGCCGCGGAACAGGTACGGGAAGCACAGCACGTTATTGACCTGGTTCGGGTAGTCCGAACGGCCGGTGCCGATGATCACGTCCGGGCGCACCGCCTTGGCCAGCTCCGGCATGATCTCCGGGGTCGGGTTGGCGAGCGCGAAGATCACCGGGTCCGGCGCCATCGTCGCCACCATCTCCGGCTTGAGGATGCCGGCCGCCGACAGGCCGAGGAAGATGTCCGCGCCCTCGACGATCTCGGCCAGCGTGCGCTTGTCGGTGTCGCGCGCGTAGCGGGCCTTCTCCGGGTCCAGGTCGGTGCGGCCGGTGTGGATCACCCCGTCGCGGTCCAGCGCCAGCACGTTCTCCGGCTTGACCCCGAGCGAGACCAGCATGTTGATGCAGGAGATCCCCGCCGCGCCCATGCCGGTGGTGGCGACCTTGACCGCGCCGATGTCCTTGCCGGTCACCACCATCGCGTTGAGCACGGCCGCGCCGACGATGATCGCGGTGCCGTGCTGGTCGTCGTGGAACACCGGGATGTTCATCCGCTCGCGCAGCTTGCGCTCGACGATGAAGCATTCCGGCGCCTTGATGTCCTCCAGGTTGATGCCGCCGAAGGTCGGTTCCAGGCTGGCGATGATGTCGACCAGCTTGTCCGGGTCCTTCTCGTCGACCTCGATGTCGAACACGTCGATGCCGGCGAACTTCTGGAACAGCACGCCCTTGCCTTCCATCACCGGCTTGGAGGCCAGCGGCCCGATGTTGCCCAGGCCCAGCACCGCGGTGCCGTTGGAGATCACCGCCACCAGGTTGCCGCGCGCGGTCAGCTCGCTGGCCTGCTGCGGATCCTCGACGATGGCCTCGCAGGCGAACGCGACGCCGGGCGAATAGGCCAGCGACAGGTCGCGCTGGGTGAGCATCGGCTTGGTCGCGGTGACCTTGATCTTGCCGGCCGGCGCCAGGCGGTGGTAATCGAGGGCGGCCTGTTTGAAATCGTCGTTGGACATTGCGGGAGACTTGGGCTCGATGCACGCAGAGGGCTTTGGATTCTACTCCTTTCGCGCCGGTTTCCCGACGCGACGGCCCGGTCCCCGTCGAGGGAACCGGGCCATCCGGATCAGAACACCACCTGGGCGCGCACGCCGACGGTGTTGCCCGAATCGGGGCCCTGGAAGCTGCCGACCTTGTTGTCGGTCTTCCAGTGCACGTAGTTCAGCATCAGCCGCGCCCAGTTGTTGAGGTACCAGTTCAGGCCCAGCGTCCAGGCATCGCCCTCGCCGCCGCGCGCGGCGTCGAGGAAGTCGTACTTGTCGTAGCGCGTGGCCAGCTCGAAGGCGCCGATGCCGCCCTCGTCGACCGGACGCAGCACCTTGGTGGTGCCCCACACGCCTGACCGGCTGCTGAATCCGGCGCGTTCGCCGGTGATCAGCCAGCCGGCGTAGATCGAGGTCGCCTTGTGATCCACCGCGTCCACCGTACTCGATTCGATGGTGCGCACGGTGTGCTCGCCGAACGCCCACAGGCTGCGGTAGACGCCGCCCAGTTCCAGGCCGTAGGCGTGGTCGTTGGTAACGTTGGCGATCGAGCTGGCCGAGACGCGCACGTTGCCGTTCCAGCCCAGCGCGACCGGCGAGGTCTTGTTGATGCTGGCGACGTCGCCGCCGAGTTCCTCGTACCAGTACCAGCCGCCCACGTGGACGAAGCCGTCCTTGCCCTTGACCGGGTTCCAGTGCGCGCGTGCCAGGTAGGCGATGGTGTCGTTGGCGTCGCTCTCGTTGCCGATGTCGTCGCCGGTCACCGCCAGGCTGGCATGCCAGTTGCTGCCGAAGACCTTCGCGGTCAGGCCCAAGCCGTAGTAGCCGCTCTGCTGGGCGCCGACCGAGGCCACCGCGTTGCGCTCCATGAAGGGCGTATTGGTGCCGCTGGTGGCGCCGTCGAGGCTGCGGTCCTTGAGCTTGTTGCCGACGTAGAATTCGGCAGGCAGACCGCCGATGCGGGTGTCGTAGGACACGTAGGTGTCCTTCAGCGAGACCGAGTTGCCGGCGAAGTCGGCGTCGATCTTGTAGCCCAGCGGACCCATCTGGCCCTCGGCGCCGATGCGGCCGCTGGCCAGGTCGGTGCCGTTGATGTTGCGCGCGTCGAACCTGGAGCCATGGGTGCCGGTGAAATCGACCAGCACCCGGCCGCGCGGGTGGAAGGTGAAGCTGCCGTCGCTGCTGCGGAACTCCGGCCCGCCCTTGCGCCAGCTGACGTTGCCGCCGCCACCGCCGCCGGCGGCGGCCAGCTGCGCGACCTGCGCCTGCAGGATCGCCATGTCGTCCTGGCGGGTATCGGCCACCGCCGCGGCGACCTGCGCCTGTACCGGGTCGGCGGCGACGGCTTGCCCAGGGGCGACGCCCTGGCCG
>DNXT01000090.1:0-1618 GCA_003505795.1 Lysobacteraceae bacterium
TACGTGACCGGCACCGCGCGCAGCCGGGCGAAGAGCAAGCTGGACGTGGGCGGGGCCGACCTTCGCGGCGAGCCCTGGGAGCTGCCGGCCGGCGCGGTGTCGGTCGCCTTCGGCATCGAGGCCCGCCACGAGTCGATCCGGCAGACGGTGGATGCGCTGAGTGCGGTCAACGCGTTCACGCGTTGGAACCCGTCGCCGATGTCCGGCGGCTACACGGTGAAGGAAATGTTCGGCGAGGTGCTGGTGCCGCTGCTGAAGGACGTTGCGTTCTTCAACGACCTGCAGTTCAACGGCGCCGCGCGCATCAGCGACTACGACACCACCGGCTCGATCTGGTCGTGGAAGGCCGGCCTGACCAACGAATTCTTCCCCGGCTTCAAGGGCCGCTTCACCCGCTCGCGCGACATCCGCTCGGCCAACCTGACCGAGCTGTACACGCAGACCACCACCGGCTACAACAACATCGCCGACCCGGTGACCAATACCACCGGAAACGTCCTCACCAACGGTGGCGGCAATCCCGGCCTCAAGCCGGAAACGGCCGATACCTACACCATCGGCTTCACCTGGTCGCCGCCGGGCGTGGCCGGCCTGGACATGTCCCTGGACTACTTCGACATCACCATCGACGACGTCATCACCAGCGTCGGCGCGCAGGACATCGTGACCCGCTGCTACAACGGCAACGCCGAGATGTGCTCGCGCATCAGCCGCGACGCCGACGGCAACCTGGCCCGGATCGTGTCGACCTACGCCAACCTGGCCGAGTACAACACCGACGGCGTGGACGTGGAGGCCGCGTATACGCTGCCGATGAGCAGGCTGGTCGCCGATGCCAGCGGTGCGCTGAACTTCCGCCTGCTCGGCACCTGGGTGCACGGCCTGTCCACCGACGACGGCGTCAGCGAGATCGACTACCTCACCTCCCAGGGCTATTCGTTCAGCCTCGGAGTGCCGCGCTGGCGCGCCAACGCCAGCATCGGCTACCAGAACGCGCGCTTCGGGGCCGACCTGCGCGCGCGCTACATCTCGGCGGGCAACTACAACACCACGGTCAACCTGACCAACAACCGCATCGGCAGCTACCTGTACTGGGATACCGGGTTCAACTACCGCATCCCGTTCGGCGCTACCTCCGACGTGCAGCTGTATGCGAGCGTCAGCAACCTGACCAACAAGAAGGCGCCGTATGGCTCGCTGTATTCGCCGTACTACGACGTGATCGGACGCTACTACACGGTGGGCGCGCGCATCAATTTCTGACCCGGCCGACGCACCGGCGACCGGCGGCAATCGCGGAACATACCAGTGGAGAGCTCCATGACACGATCCTTCATCGCCCGCGCGCTGGCGCTGGGCCTGTCCCTGACGGTCGGCGGCGCCGTCGCCGCCGAGACGACGGGCAGGCCGGAGGCCCTGCGCGCGGATGGCGTCCCGGAACTGCCGCAGGCACTGGTGGATGCGACCGCTCCCTATCTGCAATCGCGCAGCGCCACCTTCATGGGCTGGAGCGCCGCCGACCGTTCGATGCTGGTGCGTACCCGTTTCGGCAACACCGAACAGATGCACGCGGTGGCCGCGCCCGGCGCGGCGCGCACGCAGCTGAGCTTCGAGTCCG
>DNXT01000090.1:1907-8855 GCA_003505795.1 Lysobacteraceae bacterium
GACCACGGCCGCCCGCAGCTGTTGACCGACGGCAGGAGCCGCAACTGGTTCGGCGCATGGAGCCGCGACGGCCGCTGGGTCGGCTACTCCTCGACCCGCCGCAACGGCACCGACGCGGACCTGTACATGCTCGATCCGCGCGTCCCGGGCAGCGACCGCAAGGTGCTGGAAGTCGACGGCGGCGGCTGGAACTTCTCCGACTTCGCGCCGGACGGGCGCAAGGCGCTGGTGGTCAACCGCCAGTCGATCGCCCGCGCGGACGTCTACGAACTCGACCTGGCCGGCGGCACGCTGCGCAAGCTCAGCAGCGACGCCCGGCCGGCATCCTACGCCGCGCCGCGCTATGGCGCCGATGGCCGGATATGGGTCGTTTCCGACCTGGACGCGGAGTTCCTGCGCCTGGGCACGCTGGACCCGGACAGTGGCCGCTTCAGCGCCGTCACGCGCGAGCCGAAGTGGGATGTCGGCGACTATGCGCTGGCGCCGGACGGCAGCTTCGTCGCCTACACCGTCAACGAGGCGGGAGTCTCGCGACTGCGCATCCTGGACATCGCCAGCGGCAGCGTGCGGCCGGTGACCGGGCTGCCGGCCGGCGTGATGCCCTATACGCTGGGGCCCTCGCTGTCGGTGGCGCCATGGGGCGAGCTGGGCCTGAGCCTGTCCTCGGCGAAGGTGCCGGGAGATGCGTTCTCGGTCGATCCGAAGACGCTGCAGGTCACGCGCTGGACCCGCAGCGAGGCCGGCGGCCTGGACGCCGCGGCCAACGTCGAGCCGGAACTGGTACAGATCCGCAGCTTCGACGGCGAGCCGGTCAGCGGCTTCCTCTACCGTCCCGATCCGGCGCGCTTCCCCGGCAAGCGCCCGCTGCTGTTCGACATCCACGGCGGCCCCGAAGGGCAGTCGCGGCCGGGCTTCCTCGGCCCGGACAACTACTACCTCAACGAGCTGGGCGTCGCCCTGTTCTTCCCCAACGTGCGCGGCTCCTCCGGCTTCGGCAAGCGTTTCGTCGGCCTGGACAACGGCCCGTTCCGGCGCGAGGACTCGGTCCGGGACATCGGCGCCTTCCTGCAGGCGCTGCGCAAGGATCCGCGGCTGGACCCGGCGCGCTTCGGCGTGGCGGGCCTCTCCTACGGCGGCTACATGTGCTATGCCACCGCCGTGCACTACAGCCCGCAGCTGAAGGGCGCCAACTGCTACGTGGCGATCTCCAACTTCGTGACCTTCCTGCAGAACACCCAGGCCTACCGGCGCGACCTGCGCCGGGTCGAGTATGGCGACGAGCGCGATCCGGTGCAGCGCGCCAAGCTGATCGAGATCTCGCCGCTGACCCACGTCGAGCGGATCAGCGTCCCGCTGCTGGTCGCCACCGGCGGCAACGACCCGCGGGTGCCGGCGTCGGAGGCCGAGCAGATCGTCGAGGCGGTGCGCGGCCGCGGCGGCACCGCCTGGCACCTGCTGGCCGGCAACGAAGGCCATGTTTTCCGCAAGAAGGAGAACGTGGACTACTACTTCCGCGCCGGCGTACTGTTCTGGCAGCGGATGCTGCTCGACGGCGCGGGCGAAGACGCGAAGTGAAGCGCGGGGCGGCCGCCCCGCGGCGGTTTCAGGGGATGGTCCGCGCGCGGTAGTGGTGGTGGTGCGGGCCCAGGGCTGGTATCGTGCGCCGCCCCGATCCCCTCGATCTCCCAAGAGACGCGCGATGCGAGGCACCCTCTATATCGTCGCCGCGCCCTCCGGGGCCGGCAAGAGCAGCATCGTCAACGCCACCCTGGCGCGCGACCCGCAGATCGCCCTGTCGATCTCGTTCACCTCGCGCGCGCCGCGGCCGGGCGAGCGCCATGCCGAGCACTACCACTTCGTCTCGGCCGAGGAGTTCCAGCGCATGATCGCCGCCGGCGACTTCTTCGAGTACGCCAGCGTCCATGGCGACTGGAAGGGCACCGCGCGGCAGTCGGTGGAGCCGCAGCTGGCCGCCGGTCGCGACGTGCTGCTGGAGATCGACTGGCAGGGTGCGCGCCAGGTCCGCGCGAAGGTCCCCGAGGCGGTCAGCGTGTTCATCCTGCCGCCGTCGCGGCAGGCGCTGGACCAGCGCATGCGCAAGCGCGGGCAGGACAGCGAGCAGGTGATCGCCCGACGCCTGGCCGCCGCGCGCGAGGAGATGTCGCACTACGACGAGTTCGACTTCGTGATCATCAACGAGGACTTCGACACCGCGGTGTCGGAGATGTGCTCGATCTTCACCGCCAGCCGGCTGCGCCGCCAGGCCCAGCAGTTGCGCCACGCGGCGCTGATCGACGCCCTGCTGGCCGAGGGGCCGCCGGCAAGCCCCTGATAACAAAGGAAACTGAACGGTTGCAGCTTGCGCCGGCCCGGCCCGGGACCGTACAATCGGCGGCCTTTCCCCAAACGATTGCGCGGCCGCTGACGGTCGCCGGGAGCCCGCATGGCCCGCATTACCGTAGAAGATTGCCTGGAAGTCGTTAACAACCGTTTCGAGCTGGTCATGATGGCCTCCAAGCGCGCCCGCCAGCTGGCCAACGGGGTCCAGGCCACCATCGACAACAGCGACAGTGCCGACAAGCCGACCGTGCTGGCCCTGCGCGAGATCGCCGCGCGCAAGATCGACAACGCGCTGATCGACGAGGTCGAGAAGGCCGAGCGCGAGCGCGCCGAGCGCGAGGCGCTGGAATGGGCCGCCGCCGAAGTCGTCGCCGACGAGGACATGTCCAAGAACGACGACTGAGCGTGGCCGCTCTCCGTCCCCGAGACAGCCCGCCCCGCGGGCTGTTTTCGTTATGCGGGTTGCTCTGCGAAAAACCCGGCCATCCATGGCCGGGGGATTTGAATTGCCGGCAATTGCCGTCCCTTTCGCGCTGGCATAGTCTTCCGGCATGAATCCAGGCCCCACTGTCCAGGCAGCCCGCGCCGCGCCCGCGTCGTCCGACGCGGCGGTGCCCGACTACGTCCTCCAGCTGGAGCGGGCCGCCGGCTACCTGCCGGGCGACCAGCTGCCGCTGCTGCGCCGTGCCTGGGAAGTGGGCGCGTCGGCGCATGCCGGGCAGACCCGCAAGTCGGGCGAGCCCTACATCACCCATCCGGTGGCGGTGGCCTGCGTGCTGGCCGAACTGGGCATGGACGTGGAGTCGCTGGTCGCGGCGATCCTGCACGACACCATCGAGGACACCCCGCTGACCCGCGAGGAGCTGGCCGCGGAATTCGGCGAGGCGGTGGCCGAGCTGGTCGACGGGGTCACCAAGCTGGACAAGCTCAAGTTCCGCGACCGCCAGGAAGCGGCGGCGGAAAGCTTCCGCAAGATGCTGCTGGCGATGTCGCGCGACCTGCGCGTGATCATGATCAAGCTCGCCGACCGCCTGCACAACATGCGCACCCTCGGCGCGCAGAGCAGCGAGGCGCGCGGCCGCATCGCCCGCGAGACGCTGGAGATCTATGCGCCGATCGCCCAGCGCCTGGGCATGGCGCTGATCAAGTCCGAGCTGCAGAACCTCGGCTTCCGCGCGCTGTATCCGTGGCGCCACGCGATCATCGAAAAGCACATCCGCAGCCAGCCGGTGGTGCGGCGCGAGTCGATGGCGCAGGTCGAGGTACAGCTGTCGCAGCGCCTGGCCAAGGAAGGGCTGGAGCACCGCCTGGTCAGCCGGATCAAGACGCCGTGGAGCATCTACAACAAGATGCGCGACGAGAACAAGTCCTTCGACCAGGTGATGGACGTGTTCGGGTTCCGCCTGGTGGTGCGCTCGGTTTCGGACTGCTACCACGCGCTCGGCGCGGTGCACGCCACGTTCAAGCCGCTGGACGGGCGCTTCCGCGATTTCATCGCCATTCCCAAGGCCAATGGCTACCAGTCGCTGCACACGGTGCTGTTCGGCCCGTACGGCTCGCCGATCGAGGTGCAGATCCGCACCGAGGAAATGGACCTGATCGCCGAACGCGGCGTGGCCGCGCACTGGACCTACAAGTTCGGCAGCGAATCGCCCAACAGCGCGCAGAGCCGCGCGCACGCGTGGATCGTCGACCTGATCGAATCGCAGCGTGCCGCCGGCTCGTCGCTGGAGTTCCTCGACAACGTCAAGGTCGACCTGTTCCCGGACGAGGTCTACCTGTTCTCGCCCAAGGGCAAGATCCTCGCCCTGCCGCGCAATTCCACCGCGCTGGACTTCGCCTACGCCGTGCATACCGACGTCGGCAACCAGGCGGTGGCCTCGCGCGTGGACAAGAAGCTGGTGCCGCTGCGCACCAAGCTGGCCAGCGGCCAGACCGTGGAGATCATCACCGCGCGCTCGGCCACGCCCAAGCCGCAGTGGCTGGAGTTCGTGGTCAGTTCCAAGGCGCGCACCGCGATCCGCCACCAGCTCAAGCAGCTCGAGCACGAGGACGCGGTGCAGCTCGGCCACCGCATGCTCGACCGGGCGCTGGAGGCGATGGATTCCTCGCTGGAGCGCCTGCCCAAGGGGCGCCTGGACGCGTTCCTGGCCGAACACCGCTATCCGCGCCTGGAGGCGCTGCTGGCCGACGTGGCGCTGGGCAACTGGATGCCGAACCAGGCCGCGCAGTCGCTGATGGCCTACGCCGAGCTGCGCGGCGGCGCGCTGTCCAAGCATTCGCACGAGAAGATCCTGATCGACGGCAGCGAGCGTGGCGTGATCAGCTTCGCCAACTGCTGCCAGCCGATTCCCGGCGACGAGATCATGGGCTACCACACCGCCGGCAAGGGCATCGTGGTGCACCGGCTGGACTGCCCGAACCTGGCCGAGCTGCGCAAGTCGCCCGAGCGCTGGGTGCCGATCGACTGGGATTCGGGCGTCACCGGCGACTACGACACCGCGCTGGTGGTGGAAGTGGAGAACCGCACCGGCGTGCTGGCGCAGCTGGCCGCGGCGATCGCACAGAGCGAATCCAACATCGAGCGCGTGGACTACCTGGACCGCGACTTCAACGCGGCGGTGCTGCGCTTCAACATCCAGGTGCGCGACCGCCGCCACCTGGCCGAGGTGATGCGCCGCCTGCGCCGCCTGCACGTGGTGCAGAGCGTGCGCCGGCAGTGAGGCCGGCGCTGGGAACGGGGGCAGGGACCCGGAAAGCCTGCTTCGGATCGACCTCTGCTGTGAAAGCAACAGCCTTCAAAAGCGACGGCCTTCATCGGGGTATCGCCTCCGCGCGGCGGCACGCCAGGCCCCCGGGCGTGCCGGTTCGACCGCGGCGCGGACTGGAGTCCCTCCCGCAACACGATCGGCACTTCTTCCAGCAAATCGCTTGACAAGGCATCGGGGCCAAATATGCCTTTCCCGAATCCCGAATCCCGAATCCCGAATCCCGAATCCCGAATCCCGAATCCCGAATCCCGAATCTCGAGTCCCCGCTAGAATGTACGGCCATATTCGCGAACCGGAGCCGCCATGTCCCGCCAGATCATCCAGACCGAACGAGCGCCCGCCGCGATCGGCCCGTATTCGCAGGCCGTGCGTGCCGGCAACACCGTGTACTTCTCCGGGCAGATCCCGCTGGACCCGGCCACCGGCGAGCTCGTGCCGGGCGACATCGCCGCGCAGGCGCGGCGTGCGTTCGACAACCTCAAGGCCGTAGCCGAGGCCGCCGGCGGCTCGCTGGACCGGATCGTGCGCCTGGGCCTGTACCTGACCGACCTGGGCCAGTTCGCCGCGGTCAATGCGGTGATGCAGGACTACTTCCAGGCGCCGTTCCCGGCCCGTTCGACCATCGAGGTCTCCGGCCTGCCCAAGGGCGCCGGCTTCGAGGTCGATGCGGTGATGGTGATCGACTGATCCGCCCGTGCCGCGGTCGCGTTCGCCCGTTCCGAGCCTGACCGCGGCCGGCGATGCCGCCCTGTCCAGCCTGCCGGGAGTGGGGCCGAGGGTCGCGGAGAAGCTCGCCGCGCGCGGCCTGCTCACCGTGCAGGACCTGTGGCTGCACCTGCCGCTGCGCTACGAGGACCGCACCCGGCTGACCCCGATCGCCAGGCTGCAGGGCGGGGTTCCCGCGCAGGTGCAGGGCACGGTCGAGGCGGTCGAGCGCGGCTTCCGCTACCGGCCGTTGCTGCGGGTCGCCATCTCCGACGAATCGCAGGCCGCGCTGGTGCTGCGCTTCTTCCATTTCCGCGCCGCGCAGGTCGCCCAGTTCGCGCCCGGCACGCGCATCCTCGCCTACGGCACGCCCAAGCCCGGACAGCATGGCTGGGAGATCGTGCACCCGTCCTACCGCGTGCTCGGCGCCGACGGCGAGGCCGATCTCGGCGATGCGCTGGATCCGGTCTATCCGCCGGTCGAGGGCATCGGACCGGCCGGCCTTCGCAAGCTGATCGGGCAGGCGCTCGATCGCCTGCCCGATAGCGCGTCGCTGGAACTGCTGCCGGCGGCCTGGCTGCAGCGCCAGAACCTGCCGTCGCTGCGCGAGGCGCTGCTGACCATGCATCGCCCGCCGCTGCACAGCGATCCGGCCCTGCTGGTCGCCGGCAAGCATCCGGCGCAGCAGCGGCTGGCGATCGAGGAACTGCTCGCCCACCAGCTCAGCCTGCGGCGCCAGCGCATCGCCCTGCAGCGCCATCGCGCGCCGGCACTGGACGGCCGCGGACGCCTGGTCAGGCAATTGCTGGAGTCCCTGCCGTTCCGGCTGACCGGTGCCCAGCGCCGGGTGTTCGCGCAGATCCGCCAGGACCTGGCGCGGCCGTCGCCGATGCTGCGGCTGGTGCAGGGCGACGTCGGCAGCGGCAAGACCGTGGTCGCCGCGCTGGCGGCGATGCTGGCGGTGGAGCAGGGCCGGCAGGCGGCGCTGGCCGCGCCGACCGAACTGCTCGCCGAGCAGCACCTCAACAACCTGCGCGGCTGGCTCGAGCCGCTCGGCGTGCGGATCGCCTGGCTGGCGGGCAAGGTGACCGGCAGGGCGCGCGCGCAGGTGCTGGCGCAGGTGGCGTCCGGC
>DNXT01000236.1:0-1171 GCA_003505795.1 Lysobacteraceae bacterium
TCGATATCCAGGGGGCTCGAACGTCGATTCGACCTAGTGCACCGTGCTTGCCTGCGGGTCGAGCTTGTCGATCACGCCCTGCATGGCGCTGTCGAAGGCACCGTCGTTGACGTGCGGGCGCAGGCGCTCCAGGCGCACCATCACCGCCAGCTCCTCCGGCGAGGCCACGCAGAAGCGCACGCCGCGGCGGTTGACGAACAGCAGCCGCGAGGAGATCGGGCTGACCCACGACAGCTTGCCGGCCTGCACCTTGCCGTCCTTGTCGACGAAGTCCAGCCAGGTGCCGATCGGCATGTTGCGGAAGCGCTCGGCGTCGGAATTGTCGAAATCCCCGATCTGCGTCTCGGCGCCCAGCTCGACGCTGGCGCTCTCGCCCACCGGCGGCGGCGGCAGGGTCACCTGCGGCAGCTCCGGCAACGGCTTCTCCAGTTCCGGACGCGCCTCGGCGATGGCCTGCAGGGTGTCGTGCAGCGCGGTGATCGCCACCACCGACGCGTCGCCATGCAGGCCCACGCTGGCGAACACCTTCTGCAATCCCGGCTGCCAGGCCTGCAGCCACGGCTTGCCGATGACGTGGCGGCGCGCTTCGGCCAGTTCCTCGGCCACGCCGTCGGCCAATGCCAGCGCCTCGACCACCGCCGCGCCCTCCTCGCCGTCGCGCAGGATCGACATGGTCAGGTGATGCAGCCACGGCTGGCGCAGGAAATCCTCGATCGCCTTGGGCAGGACGACGCCGTCGACGCGCCTGCCCAGCTCCACCACCGCACGGCTGCGCGCCAGCTCCAGCTTTTCCTGGCCGCGCTGGGTCTCGGCGGCACGCCGCTCGGCGATCTCCACGCGGCGCCGGTGCTGGGCCAGGAAGTCGCGGAATTCCTCTTCCAGGGTCAGGAAGATCGCCAGGTTCTCGTTGAACTCGGCCACCAGCCGATCGACGATCTCCTCGACCTTGCCCATCAGCACGCGCTCGGCGGCGCTGTCGCCGGCGTTGCCCTCGCAGGCCTCGGCCAGCGAGTTGAGCAGGCGCCGCGCCGGGTGGGTCTTCTGCACGAACATCTTGCGGTCGAGCATCGCCACCTTGACGAACGGCACCACCAGGCGGCCGATCAGCTCGCGCGAGCGCCCTTCCAGGTCGCGCTCGTCCAGCATCACGTCGAACAGCATGCCGACCAGG
>DNXT01000236.1:1336-2184 GCA_003505795.1 Lysobacteraceae bacterium
ACAGCATGCCGACCAGGTCGATCGCATCCTCGTCCATCGGGTCCAGGCGCGCGCTGGCCGGGTCGACGCCCAGCCGGGTCGCGCTGGAGAGCACTTCGCTCTTGAGCCGCTGCGCCAGCGACTCGCCCTCGTCGCCCATCGCCGCCTGCAGCGTCGCGCTCGGCGTGGCCTGCAGCAGCGACAGCACCGACATCATCTCGCGCTGGCTCAGCGGCCGCTGCTGGCCGACCGCGACCGAGGCCGCCGATGCGGCGCTCTCGCGCACGTTGCGGGTCTGCTGCAGCAGTTCATGCAGCGCCTCCAGCAGCATGCCCTGGTTGCCGGCCGCGTACTCGCCCTCGCCGGCATCGCGGCCGCGCTCGGCGGCCGCCTGCATGCGCCCGCGGCTCTGCGCCCAGCGGCTGGCGAAGCGGTTGGCCCAGGCCGGCGCGTAGTGCTCGCCGAGTTCGTCCTCGTTGCCGCCGCCGGCGCCGAATTCGTCGTCCTGCGGCTTGTGCTCGTCCGCACGCTGCGGCGCCGGCCGCGCCGGCGGACGCCGCGGCTGCGAGATCTCCGGCATCACCCCGGCCTTGGCCAGTTGCTCGTCGAGCAGCAGGTACAGCTTGCCGACCGGCTCGGCGAGGTCGCGTTCGCACAGCTTGATCAGCACCAGGCGCACTTCCGGCGCCAGGTCGCTGGTGGCGAACGCCTCGTGGATCGCCACACCGAGGTGCTCGGGCCCGAACGGATTGGTATCGGCATCCAGCTGCAGCCCGCCGGCGACCCAGCCCAGGCGGCGATCGATGCGCGCCAGCACCTGCTTCCACTCGCGCAGCAGCACGGTCGCCAGGTTGCGCACCGCCAGCCGC
>DNXT01000236.1:2319-3250 GCA_003505795.1 Lysobacteraceae bacterium
AGGTTGCGCACCGCCAGCCGCGACTCGAGTTCGTGCTCGGGGATCAGGCTCAGCGAGGTGCCGGAACCGCTCTGCCCGGCCAGCACCACTTCCGCCGACAGCGGCTGCCCCTGCTCCAGCGCGCGCCAGGCGGTCTCCATCTGCTCGCGGAAGCGCGCGGCGATCTCCTCGCGCCTGCGGCGCAGCTCGCGCATGCCGTCCAGGAAAAGCAGTTGCGAGGCGCCCGCAGTCTCCGCGCGATCGAACAGAACGTCATCGAAACGTGCGACAGCTGCACCGAATGTCTGCGAAAGCGCAGGCAAAAAGACGTCGTGCGCCTGCGCCAGCAGGCGCGTGTCGCGCGCCGTGTGTCCCAGTGGACTGGGCTCGGACATCATGCGCAAAGGCTCCCCGCCCTTGCAGGCGAATTGAGAAGATCAGGAAAAGTGCGGACGCACCCCCTGCGTCCCGCCTGCGAATGGTAGGCGGGGGCACGGGAACGCGAACGTGACCAGGGCCGCATTTCTTTTCCTGCCAGGGGGTCCTACATCGTAGCCCGGCCGGCCCCGCGAAGTCTTGCCAGCACCTGGCAACCGGTTAAGCCGGCACCGGCCGCGCTCAGCCGGCGCGCGCACCCTCCAGGCGATCGACCACGCCCTGCATCGCGCTGTAGAAGGCGTCGCCTTCCCGATGCAGGCGCAAGCGGTCGAGCCAGACCATCATCGCCAGTTCCTCGGCCGAGGCCACGCAGAGGCGGCCGCCGCGCCGGTTGACGAACATCAGCCGGTTCGAGATCGGACTGATCCAGGAAAGCTTGCCCGGCTGGACGCGACCATCGCGGTCGATGAAGTCCAGGCAGGTTCCCAACGGCAGTTCGCGGAAATAGTCGGCGGTCATCCGGTCGAAGTCCGCGCCGGCCTGGTCGTCGAGCATCGGCGTCAGCGGCTCGGCC
>DNXT01000238.1 GCA_003505795.1 Lysobacteraceae bacterium
GCGCGACTGGGCGCTGGTGCGGGCCGGTGTTCGCGGCGTGCGCGACGCGATGGACTACCTGCGCGGGCACGACGGCGGCCGGCCCCTGCAGTTCTCCTACGGCGAACCCGGCATCGGCGGGCGACCGTTCTACAGCGACGACTTCACCCGCCTGAACTTCGAGGTGCGCCGCGGCAGCCTGGGCGAGCTGCTGGACGGCATCGACGCGCACCTCGCCGATCCCGCGGCGCCGACCTACTACCTGGCCTCGCTGCCCGTCGACGACAGTCTTCCCGGGTTCCGTGCCGAAAACGATCTCGACCTGGCCGCTTCCGGCATCGCCGCCCGGCCCAGCATCTGGATCGGCAACCGGGTAACCGCCTCCTGCCACTACGACGCGCCCGACAACCTGGCCTGCTGTGCGGTCGGGCGCCGCCGCTTCACCGTGTTTCCGCCCGGGCAGATCGGCAATCTCTATCCGGGCCCGCTGGAACTCACGCCCGGCGGCCAGGCGATCAGCCTGGTGGACTTCGCCGATCCGGACCTGGCGCGGCACCCGCGCTTCGCCGACGCGCTCGCCCATGCGCGCAGCGCCGTGCTGGAGCCTGGAGACGCGCTGTTCATCCCGGCCATGTGGTGGCACCACGTCGAGGGGCTGGAGCCGTTCAACGTACTGGTCAACTACTGGTGGAGCAGCGTGCCCGCGCATCTGCCGACGCCGACGCTGGCGCTCTACCACGCGCTGTGGGCGATCCGCGACCGGCCGCAACGCGAGAAGGAAGCGTGGCGCGCGGTGTTCGAGCATTACGTGTTCGGCCCGGCCGGACAGGCCGGCGCGCACCTGCCCGGGCCGGCACGCGGGGTGCTGGGCGAGATCGACGAGGCGCGGGCACGCCAGATCCGCGCCATGCTGATCGGCAGGCTCAACCGATAGGACGCATGCGTCCAGGCGGCAACCATGACGGAAGGGGAACGAGCAATGCAGAACCAGGGTCGGATCCGCAGGGTCGTGATCGCCGGAGGCGGAACCGCCGGCTGGATCGCCGGTTGCGCGCTCGCCCACCAGTTCCGCGATCTGCTCGACATCACCCTGGTCGAATCCGAGCAGATCGGCACCGTCGGCGTCGGCGAATCGACGGTGCCGCCGATCCGCGCATTCCATCGTTTCCTGCAGATCGACGAGCAGGAGTTCCTGCGCGCGGTGGCGGGGACGTTCAAGCTTTCCATTTCGTTCGAGAACTGGCGCCGGCCGGGCGATCGCTACATCCATCCGTTCGGCATCACCGGGCAGGGCACGCTGGTGTGCGCCTTCCATCACTTCTGGCTGGAAAGCCAGCGCCGCGGCATGCAGTCCGAGTTCGGCAGCTATTGCCTGGAGACGGCCGCTTCGCTGCAGGACCGCTTCGCGCTAGTGGAGCAGCCGGCGCTCAACTATGCCTACCATTTCGATGCCGGGCTGTACGCGCGGTTCCTGCGGGCACGCGCCGAGCGCCTCGGCCTGAAGCGGGTGGAGGGCAAGATCCAGCGGGTGCGCCAGCGCGCCGACGGCGGCGTCGAGGCGCTGCTGCTGGAGGACGGCCAACTGATCGAGGGCGATCTGTTCATCGACTGCACCGGTTTCCGCGGGTTGTTGATCGAGCAGACCCTGGGAACCGGATACGAAGACTGGAGCCACTGGCTGCCCAGCGATCGCGCCGTCGCCGTGCAGACCGAATCGGTCGGCGCGCCGGTGCCGTACACGCGCGCCATCGCCCACGAGGCCGGCTGGCGCTGGCATATCCCGCTGCAGCATCGCGTCGGCTGCGGGCTGGTGTTCTCCAGCCGGCACATGTCCGACGACGAGGCCTGCGCCAAGCTGCTGCGCGACGTGGCGGCGCCGCCGATCCGGGAGCCCTGGCTGGTGCCGTTCCGCACCGGGCGGCGGCGGCAGGCCTGGAACAGGAACGTGGTGTCGCTCGGGCTCGCCAGCGGCTTCATCGAGCCGCTGGAATCGACCAGCATCCATCTGACCATCGCCGCGGTGGTTCGCCTGATCAGCCTGTTCCCGGCCGAAGGCATCGCCCAGTCCAGCGTGGACATCTACAACGACATCAGCCGCGCCGAGATGGAACACGTGCGCGACTTCATCATCCTGCACTACCACGCCAACCGGCGCGACGAGCCGATGTGGCGGCAGTGCCGCGAGATGGAGCTGCCGGCGTCGCTGGCCGTGCGGCTCCGGGCCTGGCGCGAACGCGCGCATGCCTGGCAGGGTTCCGACGAGCTGTTCCGGGTGGATTCGTGGACGCACGTGATGCTGGGGCAGGGCATCGTGCCGCGGCAGCAGCATCCGTTGGCGAGGGCGCTGTCCGACGCGGACCTGCGCCGCTTGTTCGACGGCATCCGTGCCCCGATCGAGCGCGCCGTCGCGCAGATGCCGTCGCAGGACCGGTTCATCGAGCGCTATTGCCGCGCCGCGCCCGAGGTCTGGGGAGGCCGCAAGCCGAAGGTCGTGGCGTGATCGGATGGCCGGCGGCGAGCGATGGCGTCCGTGCCGCCTGCGGCAACGGCTCCCGCTGCGGTTTCCGGTTGCCGGCGCCGCGTGCGGCCGGCTCGCTTCATCGTGCGGTTGCGAGACCGGTCCGCGGATGAGCTGGATCGTGCCGCGGGCACCGGCTTGCGCGGTGCAGCATGGCTTTGTCGCCATTCTTGCTTAGAGTAGGGGGACGGGGCCGGGCACGGCCCGCGTAGTGCGGAACGCGCAGCCTGACGGATGGCTGCTTTTTTTGGAGTGGATGATGATAGCGCTAACATTATGGGGGCCGGTGCACTTTCCCGGCGAAGGGAGCGATCGGGCATGAGCCTTTACGCAGGCCTGGACGTAGGCACGCAGAGCGTGAAGCTGGTGGTCTACGACCCGGCGCAGCGGCAGGTGGTGGCGACGATGGCGGCGCCGATGGCGCTGACCAGCCGCGAGGACGGCACCCGCGAGCAGCAGGCGTCGTGGTGGATCGAGGGCGTGGTGGCGTGCTTTGCCGGGTTGTCGTCCGCGCAGCGGGCGCAGCTGCGCGGGATCGCGGTGTCCGGCCAGCAGCACGGGTTCGTGCCGGTGGCGGCCGACGGCACGGTGACCGCGCCGGTGAAGCTGTGGTGCGACACCAGCACCCAGGCCGAGTGCGCGGCGATCCTGGCGGCGGTAGGCGGGGTGGCTGGCGCGGTGGCGGCGGCCGGCAACCCGGTCCTGACCGGCTACACCGCCTCCAAGCTGCCGTGGACGCGGCGGCACCGGCCCGAGGCGTATGCGGCGATGGCCACGATCCTGCTGCCGCACGACTACGTGAACTTCTGGCTGACCGGGGAGCGCTTCATGGAGGCCGGCGACGCCTCCGGCACCGGCTGGCTGGACGTGCGCACGCGCCGCTGGTCGGCACCGCTGCTGGCCGCGATCGACGGCACGCGCGACCTGCGCGAAGCGCTGCCGCCGCTGGTGGAGGCGGGCACGGT
>DNXT01000237.1 GCA_003505795.1 Lysobacteraceae bacterium
CCGCTGGGCGGCGGAGACCGAGGCGTGAGGCGGCCGCGGCGGCGCACCTGCGCGCGCCGGATGCGGCGTATCCTGCCGGTTCGGTGTCTCCGCGCCGCGAGGTTTCCATGAAGGTCGCCGTCTACAGTGCGCGCCGCTACGACAAGCTCATGCTCGAGCGTGCCAACGCCGCGCATGGCCACGAGCTGCTGTTCGTGCAGGATGCGCTCAGCGTCGATACCGTGCCGCTGGCGGCCGGCTGCGGCGCGGTCTGCGTGTTCGTCAACGACGGCGTCGATGCCGCGGTGCTGCAGGCGCTGCAGGAACTGGGCATCGGCCTGGTGGCCACGCGCTCGACCGGCTTCAACCACGTCGATGCGGTGGCCGCGCGGCGGCTGGGCATCGCGGCGGTGCGGGTGACCGACTATTCGCCGTATTCGGTGGCCGAGTTCACCGTCGGCCTGCTGCTGGCGGTGAACCGGCGCATCGCCCGGGCCAGCCAGCGCACCCGCGACGGCAATTTCGAACTGGACGGGCTGATGGGCTTCGACCTGCACGGGCGCACGGTCGGGGTGATCGGCACCGGCAAGATCGGGCGCATCTTCGCCGGGATAATGCGCGGCTTCGGCTGCCGGGTGCTGGGCCACGACCCGTTCCCGGCGCCGGCCTTCGCCGGCATCGGCGACTACGTGGCGCTGCCGCAGCTGCTGGCCGAGAGCGACGTGATCTCGCTGCATTGCCCGCTGACGCCGCAGACCCATCACATCGTCGATGCCGAGGCGCTGCGCCAGGTGCGCCCGGGCGCGCTGCTGGTCAACACCAGTCGCGGCGGGCTGGTCGACACCGAGGCGGTGATCGCCGCGCTCAAGAGCGGACAGCTGGGCGGGCTGGCGATCGACGTCTACGAACAGGAGGCCGAACTGTTCTTCCAGGACCTGTCCGGCACGGTGATCACTGACGACCTGATCCAGCGCCTGGTGTCGTTCCCGAACGTGATCGTCACCGGCCACCAGGCGTTCTTCACCCGCGAGGCGATCGGCCAGATCATGGCCACGACCCTGGAAAGCATCAGCGCGTTCGAGCGCGGCGAGCCGCTGCGCAACGCGATTCCGCTGCCGATCTCGTAGGAGCGACTTCAGTCGCGATGGGCTTTCCCATAGGAATCCCCGCACATGATGGGCGGGCTTTTGATGGATCGGCTTTTGCAGCAGGACCTGCTCGCGCGAAAGCCCCATCGCGACTGAAGTCGCTCCTACGACGATACTGACTGGGAGGCCCTACCAGCTGTACAGCTTCCAGTACACCGGCGCCACGCCGTCCTTCTGGTTGTCGAAGCGGCCGTCGCCGTCCTTGTCGTACAGGTAGTAGGGCGCGCCGCGCGACGGGGTGATCTTGACCATGCGCAGCTGCCCGGCGACTCGGTATTCGTCGATCTTGTCGCCGTTGTCCATGGTCTTGCTGGTGACGTCGGCGTCGCGCAGGCTCATCGGCGCCCCGTCGGGGCCGGTGGTGGCGCAGCCGCCCAGCAGCAGGAGGGAGGCCAGCAGCAGGCTCGCTCGTTTCATCGTCCAGGCTCCGTCGTGAGTGGACCCGATTATGCGCGCTGGGAGGTCGGGAGTGCGCGACCGGCAGCGTAGAATCGCCCGATGAGCAGATTAGTCCTGATCGACGGGTCCAGTTACCTGTACCGCGCGTTCCACGCGCTTCCGCCGCTGACCAACGCCCATGGCGAACCCACCGGCGCGCTGTTCGGCGTGGTCAACATGCTGCGCGCCACGCTCAAGGAGAAGCCGGAATACGTGGCCTTCGTGGTCGACGCGCCCGGCAAGACCTTCCGCGACGAGCTGTACGCCGACTACAAGGCCAACCGCCCGCCGATGCCCGAGGAGCTGCGTTCGCAGGTGCAGCCGATGTGCGACATCGTGCATGCGCTGGGCATCGACATCCTGCGCGTCGACGGGGTCGAGGCCGACGACGTGATCGGCACCCTGGCGCTGGCCGCCGCGGCTGACGGCATCGCGGTGACCATCTCCACCGGCGACAAGGACTTCGCCCAGCTGGTGCGGCCGGGGGTGGAGCTGGTCAACACCATGAGCGGCAGCCGGATGGATTCGGACGCGGCGGTATTCGACAAGTTCGCGGTCAACCCGGGCCAGATCGTCGACCTGCTGGCGCTGATGGGCGACGCCATCGACAACGTGCCGGGCGTGGAGAAGTGCGGCCCCAAGACCGCCGCCAAGTGGCTGGCCGAGTACGGTTCGCTCGACGCGATCATCGCCAACGCCGGCAGCATCAAGGGCAAGATCGGCGACAACCTGCGCGCGGCGCTGCCGCGCCTGCCGCTGAACCGCGAGCTGGTGACGATCAAGACCGACGTGGTGCTGGACAAGCAGGCGCGGGACCTGGCGCTGCGCGCGCCGGAAACCGAATCGCTGCGCGCGCTGTACGCGCGCTACGGCTTCACCCAGGCGCTCAAGGAGCTGGACGGCGCTGCCGCGGTCCCGGCGGTCGGCGAGACCGAGCCGGGCCGCGCCCGCGGGACCGGTTTCGTCTCCGCCCCGGTGCCGGCCACCGCGACCGACCTCGATCCGGCGCTGGCCGCGCCCGGCGACTACGAGACGATCCTGAGCGCCGAGCGGCTGCAGGCCTGGATCGCGACGCTGCGCGCGGCCGGCCAGTTCGCCTTCGATACCGAGACCGACAGCCTCGACGCGCTGCAGGCCAACCTGATCGGGCTGAGCTTCGCCGCCGAGCCGGGCCGGGCGGCCTACCTGCCGCTCGGCCACGACTATCCCGGCGCGCCTGCGCAGCTCGACCGCGCCCAGGCGCTGGAGCGGCTGCGCCCGCTGCTGGAGGACCCGGCGGTGCGCAAGCTCGGCCAGCACGGCAAGTACGACCTGCACGTGATGCGCCGCCACGGCGTCGCCCTGGCCGGCTACGCCGACGACACCCTGCTGGAGAGCTTCGTGCTGAACTCCGGCAGCGCCCGCCACGACATGGACAGCCTGGCCCGGCGCTACCTCGGCTACGAGACCGTCAAGTACGAGGACGTGGCCGGCAAGGGCGCCAAGCAGATCCCGTTCGCGCACGTGGGCCTCGACGAGGCGACGAAGTACGCCGCCGAGGACGCCGATGTCACCCTGCGCCTGCACCGGGTGCTGGCGCCGAAGCTGGCCGCCGAGCCGGGCCTGGAAGCGGTCTACCGGGACATCGAGATGCCGCTGGTGCAGGTACTGGAGCGGATCGAGGCCAATGGCGTGCAGGTCGACGCGGCCGAGCTGCGCCGGCAGAGCGCGGACCTGTCGCGGCGCATGCTGGCCGCGCAGCAGAAGGCCACCGAGCTGGCCGGGCGCCAGTTCAACCTGGACTCGCCCAAGCAATTGCAGGCGCTGCTGTTCGACGAGCTGAAGCTGCCGGCGGTGGTGAAGACGCCTAAGGGCCAGCCGTCCACCAACGAGGAGGCGCTGGAGGCGATCGCCGACCAGCACGAGCTGCCGCGGGTGATCCTGGAGTACCGCGGCCTGGCCAAGCTGCGCAGCACCTACACCGACAAGCTGCCGGAGATGATCCACCCGCAGTCCGGGCGCGTGCACACCAGCTACCACCAGGCCGGCGCCGCCACCGGGCGGCTGTCCTCGTCCGACCCGAACCTGCAGAACATCCCGATCCGCACCGACGACGGCCGCCGCATCCGCCGCGCCTTCGTCGCGCCGCCGGGGCGCAAGCTGATCGCCTGCGACTACTCGCAGATCGAGCTGCGGATCATGGCGCACCTGTCCGGCGACCCCGGCCTGGTCGCCGCGTTCGAGTCCGGCGCCGACGTGCACCGCGCCACCGCGGCGGAGGTGTTCGGGCGCAGGATCGAGGACGTCACCGGCAACGAGCGCCGCGCCGCCAAGGCGATCAACTTCGGCCTGATGTACGGCATGAGCGCGTTCGGGCTGGCGCGCCAGCTCGGCATCGGCCGCGGCGAGGCGCAGGACTACATCGCGCTGTACTTCAGCCGCTTCGCCGGGGTGCGCGATTTCATGGAGAGCACCCGCCAGCAGGCGCGCGAGAAGGGCTACGTGGAGACCGTGTTCGGCCGGCGCCTGTACCTGGACTACATCGCCAGCGGCAACCAGGCCCAGCGCGCCGGCGCCGAGCGCGCGGCGATCAACGCGCCGATGCAGGGCACCGCGGCGGACATCATCAAGCGCGCGATGGTCGAGGTGGACGGCTGGCTGGCCGGCCATGCCGACAAGGCGCTGATGATCCTGCAGGTGCACGACGAACTGGTGTTCGAGGCCGAGCAGGACTTCGTCGAGGAGTTGCGGCGCAACGTGGTCGAGCGCATGGCCGGGGCGGCGCGGCTGCGGGTGCCGCTGCTGGTCGATACCGGCGTCGGCGACAACTGGGACGAGGCGCACTGAACGGAAATCCTTGCGTCGGTAACTGAACGCGCGGATGAGCGATTAATCCCGGTGAATGCGCAGCAGCGGGATGAATCCGTCCTTAATCCGACAAATTCTTAACCGCGATCTTCACGAACTATCAATGTGGGAAGTGGTCATATAGTCCGCGACAGGCGCAATACCTGTCGCGGATCTCTCTCCCATCCCCTGGAGAAGATCTCTGGAACGGCGACTCCTCCCCAAGTTTCCGTTCCCTGGCCCCGCCGACCTCCCCCTGGTCCGCGGGGCTTTTTATTTTACGCGGCATTAAGTCGGTTCGCACCGCGCTTCCACATTCGTTTCACAAAAGTAAATAAGGAAAGTCCCTACATCGGGTCGGGACGGATCCCACGCTTCGCGCTTATTGGTCCGCACTCTGACTTCGTTCGCAGGAGCGACTTCAGTCGCTCCTACATTCATTCCTGCACGGCGCTGGCGCGCACGCTCAGCCGAGCCAGTCGCGCGGCACCAGGTAATCGGCCAGCCGCGCCTCGGCGCTGCCGGGCTCGGGCTGGTAGCCGTATTCCCAGCGTACCCGCGGCGGCAGGCTCATCAGGATGCTCTCGGCGCGCCCGCCGCTCTGCAGGCCGAACAGGGTGCCGCGGTCGTAGACCAGGTTGAATTCGACGTAGCGGCCGCGCCGGTATTGCTGGAACTCGCGCTCGCGCTCGCCGTAGGGCGTGTCCTTGCGGCGCTGGACGATCGGCAGGTAGGCGTCGAGGAAGCCGTCGCCGACCGCGCGCAGGTAGGCGAAGTCGTGCTCGAAGTCGCCGTGCAGGTCGTCGAAGAACAGCCCGCCGACGCCGCGCGTCTCGTTGCGGTGGCGCAGGAAGAAGTATTCGTCGCACCAGCGCTTGTGCGCGGCGTAGCGTTCCTCGCCGAACGGCGCGCACAGGTCGCGCGCGGCGCGGTGCCAGTCCAGCACGTCCTGCTCGAACGGATAGAACGGGGTCAGGTCGAAGCCGCCGCCGAACCAGGCCGCCACCGCCTGCCCGTCGCGCTCGGCACGGAAGTAGCGCACGTTGGCGTGGGTCGTGGGCAGGTAGGGGTTGCGCGGATGGAACACCAGCGACACCCCGGTGGCGCGCCAGGTGGCGCCGGCCAGTTCCGGCCGGTGCGCGCTGGCCGACGGCGGCAGGCGGCTGCCGGCCACGTCGGAGAAGCCGATCCCGGCCTGCTCGAACACCGCGCCCTCGCGCAGCACCCGGGTACGCCCGCCGCCGCTGCTTGCCGGGTTCCCGCCGCCGTCGGCGGCGTCGGCGGCACGCTGCCAGCAGTCCTCCTGGAAACGGGCCTGGCCATCGGCCGTCTCGATGGCGGCGCAGATGCGGTCCTGCAGGCCGGTGAGGTAGTCGCGTACGCGGTCGAAATCGTTCATGGGGCAATTCTAGGGGGTCCGGGGGTACCGGACCTGCGGGAGGGGCCTCGGCCCCGGCGGCCTTCCCGGCAAGCCGCCGGGGCGCAAGTCCGTCCCGCGATCCCCGATGCCGCCTTAGCGGCGGAACTCGGCGCGGACCTCGGCGCGGCACAGCTTCCAGGCGATCCAGCCATGCACCGCGGCGATCGCCACCGCGCCGGCCAGGCCGCCCCAGAACAGCGCCCGCCGCATGGCGGCCGCCATCGCCCGCAGCTCGGCATTGATGCCGGGATCGGCCATGGCGGGGAGCAGCTGGTCGAACGCGCGGTCCAGCAGCGGCAGGCCGGCGAAGTTGGCCAGCGCCACCACTCCCAGGCCGGCGATGAAGGCCAGGCGCGCCCATTCCCGCCGTTGCAACAGCGCCCAGGAGATCCACGCCAGCAGCGCCGAGCCGCCGATGCCGGCCAGCGACAGCGCGACCAGGTGTTCGCCCAGCCAGGCCAGCAGCGGCGGCAGCGGCGTGCCGGGCGGCAGCAGCGCGGCGAGGTCGGCCGAGGACGGCAGGGCGAAGGCCATCAGCAGCTGCAGCGCGTTGCCGATCACGCCGAACCCGCCCAGCGCCAGCGAGATCGTCGCCATCGCCGAGACGAAGCCGCTGCGTGCGGGAACGCTCATGCCGCGGCCAGCAGCGGCAGGAGGTGGGCGGCGCCCAGCGGCGCCACCGGCACCGGATACGGCGGCCGCGTCGGGATCCAGGCCAGCTCGGCGATCCCGGCCTGCGCCCGCGGCGCACCGTGCAGGCGTACCGCGAACACCTCCGCGCGCACCCGCTGCCCGGCCTCGTTGACCGCGTCGTGCTCGAACTCGCCGAGCGGCTCGCGCTTGCCGCCGGGCTGGATGAAGCTCGCCGAGCCGTGCCTGCGCACCCGCAGCGCCCGCCCGGCGCCATCGTCGCCCAGCGCGGCGGCGATCCGGATCGGATCGCCGCCAGGCGCGATGCCCGCCACGCTCATCGGGCCGGCTTCACCTGTTCGTTGAACAGCTTGAGGATGCGCTTGTACTCGTCCAGCCAGGAGTCGGCGCGGGTGAAGCCGTGGCGTTCCAGCGGATACGGCGCGACCTGCCAGTTGTCCTTGCGCAGCTCGATCAGCTTCTGGGTCATGTCGACCGAGTCCTTGAAGAACACGTTGTCGTCGACCATGCCGTGGGCGATCAGCAGGTGGTCCTGCAGGCCCTCGGCGTAGTTGATCGGCGAGGAGGCCTTGTACGCCTCCGGGTCCAGGTCGGGCGTGTTGAGGATGTTGGAGGTGTACTCGTGGTTGTACTGCATCCAGTCGCCGACCGGGCGCAGCGCGGCGCCGGCCTTGAACGTGCCCGGCGCACGGAACAGCGCCATGTAGGTCATGAAGCCGCCGTAGGAGCCGCCGTAGATGCCGGCGCGGCCACGGTCGCCCTGCTTGTTCTCGACCAGCCAGTCCAGGCCGTCCAGGTAGTCCTCCAGCTCCGGGTGGCCCATGTTGCGGTAGATCGCGGTGCGCCAGTCGCGGCCGTAGCCTTCCGAGGCGCGGTAGTCCAGGTCGAGCACGATGTAGCCCTGCTGCACCAGCAGGTTGTGGAACATCTGCTCGCGGAAGTAGGGGGTGTAGCGCGCCGAGACGTTCTGCAGGTAGCCGGCACCGTGCACGAACATCACGATCGGGTACTGCCTGCCGGGCTCCGGGTCGGCGGGTCCGTAGTACTTGCCCCAGATCGTGCCGGCGCCGTGCCTGGACGGCACCTGCACGTACTGCGGCTGGATCCACGGGCGCGCCTTGAACGCCGGGCTGCGGGTGTCGGTGAGCACGCTGGCCTGGCCGCCGGCCGCCGGCACCACCGCCAGCTGCGGCGGCAGGTAGCTGCCGGAGTAGCGCACCAGCAGCTGCGCGCCGTCCGGCGACAGGCTGAAGTCCTCGACGCCATCGAGCGCGGTCACCTCGGTCACCTTGTCGTCGGCCAGGTCGAGCCTGCACACCTCGTAGTCGCCCGGCCACTTCTGGTTGCAGACGAAGTAGAAGCCGCTGCCGTCCGGGCTGGGCTGCGGCGCGGAGACTTCCCACTTGCCGGAGGTGCGCTGCCTCGGCTTGCCGTCGCCGGCGACGGTGTACAGGTGCGAATAGCCGGACTGCTCGCTCAGCAGCCACAGCGTGCGGTTGTCCGGCAGCCAGCCGAAGTCGTTGAAGCCCCAGTTGATCCAGGCGCCGTCGGTGAGGCGGTGGCGCGCGGTCAGCGCGCTCCGGGCCGGATCGGCCGCGCCCAGGTCGAGGGTGGCGATCCAGCGGTCCTTGTTGTCGACCGCGCGGATCTCGACCGCGGCATTGCGGCCGTCGTCGCTCCAGTGGATGGCCGGGCCGCTGCCGTCGCCGTCGCTCTCGATGCGCACCGCGCGGTTGCCCTTGAGCGGCTCCTTGCCGGCGGCCTTGCGCAGCGCCGCCAGCGGATCGGCGGCGATGCCGGGCAGGGCGTCGAACTTCAGTTCCCTGGCGCTGCCGGCGGCGACGTCGACCAGCCACAGCGTGTGCGGCGCCGGGGCGTTGCGGCCGACCCGGGTGCGCGCTTCCTGGAATTCCTCGTAGCCGGACTCGGTGACGTACTTGGGCATCTTGCCTGCCTGGCCTTCGTCGGCGCCCTTGGCCTGGGTCACCACCAGCAGGTGGCGTCCGTCCGGCGACAGCGCGCTGTCGACGATCTCCACCTCGTCGCCCAGATAGACCGGCGCCGGCGCGCGGCTCGGGTCGGCCTTGCGCCAGGCCTGTTCCTGCTGCCTGAGCGCATCGCGCTGGGCGCGGTCGTTGCGCAGCGTCGCCAGGGTCGTCAGCTGCTGCTCGCGCAGCACGTCGGGCTTGGGCGCGGCATCGGGGTCGCGCGCGGCCTTGACCACCGCGACCTGTGCGGTGCCGCCGTTCGGGGTCCAGTGGTACCAGTCGTTGCCGCTGCGCCAGATCGCGCCGCCGTCGCTGGCGAACTGCGGCCGCGACTCGGTCTCGTTGCTGCGGGTGAGCTGGGTCAGTGCGCCCGAGCGCAGGTCGCGCAGGAAGATGTCGCCGTTGCGCGCGAACAGCATGCGCTGGCGCTGGCGGTCGTAGGCCGGGTCGGCGGCGTCGAGGCCGGCGCGCTCGGTGTCGCCGACGCGGCTGGCCGCGGTCTTGCCGTCGACCGGCTGGCGGAAGGTGTCGCGGACCGGGCTGCCGCTGCGCTTGAGCAGGTATTCGACCTGCCTGCCGTCCCACGACCACCAGGCGTTGTCGACCGACGGGCCGATCCAGTCGGGATCGGCCATGGCCTGCTCGATGGTGAGGGGCTGGGCGGGCGCCTGGGCGACGGCGGCGAGCGGCGCGGCGCAGGACAGGGACAGCAGCAGGGGCAACAAGGGACGCATGGGATTCCGTGTGCGGCAGGCAAACCGCGAGCGTAGCAGCGCGCCGGCATGGCGGACTGCGCCAATGGTCATGCCGGCGCGTTGCCGCCCG
>DNXT01000233.1:0-4507 GCA_003505795.1 Lysobacteraceae bacterium
GAGACCTTCGCGCCGGCCTGCTGGGTGCAGGGCCGGGTCATGCCGCTGCAGGCGCGCGACTGCGGCGCGCAGGCGGCCATGGTCCGGGCGGAGCTGCTGCTGCGGATCCGCGTGGATGCCGCTGCGCAGGCGGCGGGGGACCTGGTCGAGGTACTGGAGTTTTGAACGCCGGCCAGGCCCTGCGCGATGCCGGTGCGGCGCTGAAGCGCGGGTTGCGGGCATCGGGCGCCGCGCTACGAGGTGAGGAGGCGAGCATGAATCTTCGGCGGCAACCGACCTTCCGCGACATCATGTTCGCGATCAACGGCTCGATCCTGCCGAGGATCGCGCGGCGCCTGCTGGCGATCGCGCTGGTCAGCGTGGTGGCGATCCTGGCGGCGCTGCGCCACCCCGGCATCTTCGCGCAGTTCGGGGTGGTGCCGTTCACCCTGATCGGCATCGCCCTGTCGGTGTTCATGAGCTTCCGCAACAACGCCTGCTATGCGCGCTGGTGGGAAGGGCGGCAACTGTGGGGCGAGCTGATGATCGCCGCGCGCTCGTTCGCGCGCCAGATCTCGACGCTGCCGGCGGCGGACCGGCGTTATCTGCTGACCCGTGTCTGCGGCTTCACCACCGGCCTGGCCGCGCGCCTGCGCGGCGGCGACGAGGCGGCGGCGATCGCCGCCTGGTGCGACATCGGCGCTGCCGCCCACGGCCCCAATCCCACCAACGGCGTGCTCTGCAGCATCGGCGAGCGCTGCCTGAACCTCTCGCGGCAAGGCACGATCGGGCCGGTCCACCATTCGCTGCTGGAGGCGCAACTGTGCCGGCTGGCCAGCGTCCAGGGAGGCTGCGAGCGCATCGTCTCCACGCCGGTGCCGTTCTCCTATTCGCTGCTGCTGCACCGCACGGCGCTGGTGTTCTGCGTGACCCTGCCGTTCGCCCTGGCCGGTTCGCTGGGCTGGTGGACGCTGCTGCCGGTGCTGCTGGTGGCGTACACCTTCTTCGGCCTGGATGCGCTCGGCCACCAGCTGGAGGATCCCTTCAGCCTGGAGCCCAACGCGCTGCGGCTCGACGCGATGTGCCGTGCGGTGGAGCGCGAGATGCGCTCGATGCTGGACGACGGCGAGCTGCCATCCATGGCCGATTGCGGCGACGGCGCGCTGCGCTGATCGCTGCGGCTATCGCGCCATGCGACGGCGCCAGGCGATCGATTCCACGCACTCGATCGTTTACGGACATTTTGTCCGCGCGCATCGACATAATGTCCATGGCGACCGGAAAGATAACGTGATTAACTGGCCCGGCCAACGCGACTTAATCCGGAGTGCTCATCCATGGCCGAGCAGAAGCCTCCCCGTTACAAGGCCTACGATCATCCCGCCGGAGGCTGGGGCGCTGCCGGCGCCACCGCCAAGGCGCTGCTGCAGCAGAGCGTCATCACCAAGGGTTCGCGCGCGCTGCTGGCGATGAACCAGCCCGGCGGCTTCAAGTGCCCGAGCTGCGCCTTCCCCGACGCGGACCACACCAAGAAGCTGGAGTTCTGCGAGAACGGCGCCAAGGCGCTTGCGTGGGAAGCGACCAGGCTGCGCATCACCCGCGAGTTCTTCGAGCAGCACACGGTGACCGAGCTGATGGCGCAGTCGGACTACTGGCTGGAGATGCAGGGGCGGCTGACCGAGCCGATGCGCTACGACGCGGCCAGCGACCGCTACGTCCCGTGCGACTGGGACGCGGCGTTCGCCCTGATCGGTCGCCACCTGCAGGCGCTGGACAGCCCGCACCAGGCCGAGTTCTACACCTCCGGGCGCACGCCGAACGAGGCCGCCTTCCTGTACTCGATCTTCGTCCGCGAGTTCGGCACCAACAACTTCCCGGACTGCTCGAACATGTGCCACGAGCCGACCAGCCGCGGCCTGCCGCCGGCGATCGGGGTGGGCAAGGGCACCATCGTGCTCGACGACTTCAAGCATGCCGAGGCGATCTTCGTGATCGGCCAGAACACCGGCACCAACTCGCCGCGGATGATGAGCAACCTGGTCGAGGCGCGCAAGCGCGGGGTGCCGATCGTCGCGGTCAACCCGATGCCCGAGCGCGCCCTGATCCGCTTCGCCGAGCCGCAGGACGTGGTGCAGATGGCCACCTTCGGTTCCACCGCGATCTCCAGCGAATTCGTGCACGTCAGGATCGGCGGCGACCTGGCCCTGATCAAGGGCATGATGAAGGCCATCTTCGAACGCGAGGCGCAGGGCGAGGAGGTGCTGGACACGGCGTTCCTCGACGCGCACACGGTCGGCCTGCAGGCCGTCCGCGAGGACGCCCTGGCCCAGGACTGGGACGAGATCGTCCGGGTGTCGGGCCTGAAGGAGGAACAGATCCGCCGCTGCGCCGAGATCTACATCCGCTCCAGGGCCACCATCATCTGCTACGGCATGGGCCTGACCCAGCACCAGCAGGGCTCGCGGCTGCTGCAGCAGGTGGTCAACCTGTTGCTGCTGCGCGGCAACTTCGGCAAGCCGGGCGCCGGGATCGGGCCGATCCGCGGGCATTCCAACGTGCAGGGCGACCGCACCGTCGGCATCGACGAGAAGCCCTCGCAGCACTACCTGGACCGCGTGCGCGAGGTGTTCGGGTTCGAGCCGCCGCGCGGGCACGGGCACCACGTGGTGGAATCGATCGAGGCGATGATGGCCGGCACGGCCAAGGTGTTCATCGGCATGGGCGGCAACTTCATCCATGCCGTGCCCGATACCGAGCGCGCCTACGCGGCGATGCGCAAGCTCGAATTGACGGTGGGCATCGCCACCAAGCTCAACCGCGGGCATCTGGTGCACGGGCGCGATGCGCTGATCCTGCCGGTGGTCGCGCGTTCGGAATGGATCCGCACGCCTGCCGGCGAGCAGTTCGTCACCATCGAGGACGCCATGTCCAACGTGACCGCCTCGCGCGGCGTGCTGGAGCCGGTCAGCGCGCAGGTGCTGCCCGAGGTCGAGATCGTGTGCCGGATGGCGATGGCGGCGTTGCCCGCCAGCAAGGTGGACTGGGCCGCCTACATGCACGACTACGCGCCGATCCGCGACAGGATCGCCGCGGTGTACCCGGAGATCTACGCCGGCTTCGCCGAACGGATCGAGAACCCGAAGGGCTTCCATCTCGACATTCCGCCGCGCCGGCGGGTCTGGCCCACGCCCAACGGCAAGGCCAACTTCCTGCTGCTGCCGGGACTGGAGGTGAACGATCCGGTCGACGACCCGGCGATGCTGCGGCTGGCCACGGTGCGCTCGCACGACCAGTACAACACCACCGTCTACAGCTACAACGACCGCTACCGCGGCGTGTACAACGACCGCATGGTGCTGTTCATGAACGTGGAGGACCGGCTGGCGCGCGGCCTGCAGAAGGAGGCGCAGATCGGCCTGGAAACCATCAGCGGCGACGGCGTGAGGCGCCGGGTCGACGGCCTCACCGTGCTGGACTATCCGATGCCGCGCGGCGCCATCGCCGGCTACTATCCCGAACTGAATCCACTGCTTCCACTGGACTATTACGACCGCATCAGCGGCACGCCCGCGGCCAAGTCCATTCCCGTGCGCGTGGTCGCGCTGTAGCGGCACGGAGCGCTGGCCGCCGGACGGGCCGGGCCTGCCAGGTACGGGAGCTTCCATTGAACGACAAGACGCCAGCGGACCGGCCCGGTGCGGCGGCTGGCGAAGGACCTCCGATGAATCTCAAGGGCGCACCCAAGACCGGCGAGCAGGCCGATGCGGGCAACTGGCCCGGGCTGGCCCAGGCGGCGGTGCTGGTCGTCGACGACGAGCCCGGCATGCGCAATTTCCTGGCCCGCATCCTGCGGCCGCTGTGCCGGCTCGTGGTCGCGGCGGCCGACGCCGCGGAGGCCTCGGCCGAACTGGACCGGCAACACTTCGATCTGGTCGTCCTCGACAACGTGATGCCGGGCAAGAAGGGCGTGGAGTGGCTGGCCGAGCAGCGCGACCTGGGCATGTTCGCCGACGTGGTGCTCATCACCGCGTACGCGGACCTGGATGCGGCGATCGGCGGCCTGCGCGCCGGCGCCGCCGATTTCCTGCTGAAGCCGTTCCGGTCGAGCCAGCTTCTCGGCGCGGTCTCGCGCTGCCTGGAGCGCAGCCGGCTGCGCCGCGAGAACGCGGTGCTCCGGCATCAGTTGCACGCCAGCGGCGACCGCGCGGTGCTGCGCGACCGCATGGTCGGGCATTCGCCGGCCATCGAGAGCGTGCGCGAGCTGATCGCGCGGGTCGCGCCGCTGCCGAGCACCGTCCTGTTCACCGGTCCTTCCGGCACCGGCAAGGAAGTGGCCGCGCGTTCGCTGCACGCGCTGTCGCCGCGCGCCGACAAGCTGTTCGTGCCGGTGAACTGCGCGGGCATTGCCCCCGACCTCATCGAGAGCGAACTGTTCGGCCATCTGAAGGGCGCCTTCAGCGGCGCGGACAGCGCACGCGAGGGACTGATCATGCATGCCGAGGGCGGCACGCTGCTGCTGGACGAGATC
>DNXT01000233.1:4664-5361 GCA_003505795.1 Lysobacteraceae bacterium
CTGCTGCTGGACGAGATCGGCAATTTGCCCTATCCGCTGCAGGGCAAGCTGCTGCGCGTGCTGGAGGACAAGCGGGTGCGCCCGGTCGGCGCCGAGCGCGAGGTGCCGGTCGACGTGCGCTTCGCGTTCGCGAGCAACGCGGACCTGCGGGCCTGCGTCGAAGCCGGCACGTTCCGGCCGGACCTCTACTACCGGATCAACGTCATGGAGATCCCCCTGCCGCGGCTGCACGACCGGGGCGAGGACGTGCTGGAACTCGCCGGCGCCTTCATGGTGGAGCTTTCCGCCCAGCTCGGACTGCCGCCGGTCGCGATCGACGAGCGGGTCAGTGCGCACCTGCTCGGCTACGCCTGGCCGGGGAACGTGCGCGAGTTGCGCAACCTGATCGAGCGCAGCCTGATCCTCGGCCGCTTCCCGCGGGCGTTCGAGGCGGTGGTGGCGCGGGAGCAGCGGATGAAGTCGCTGGCCGAGGTCGAGCGGCAGCACATCCTGGGCATCCTGCGCGAGACCGGCGGCGACCGCGAGAAGGCGGCGAGGGTGCTGGGCATCTCGCGCAAGACGATCGACCGGAAACATGCGAACTGGGATGTCTGAGCGCGCCGTCGCCACCGTCCGCGGCCGCCACTCGGTCCGCTACCGACTGCTCGCGATCGCCCTGTGGCCGACCCTGGTCATCCTGCCGCTGTTCATCGGCGCG
>DNXT01000233.1:5534-5833 GCA_003505795.1 Lysobacteraceae bacterium
CTGCCGCTGTTCATCGGCGCGCTGATCTTCTGGTGGAACGCCAGGCTCGACGCGCTGCTGACATCCAAGGTCGGCAGCGACCTCAAGATCGCCGACCAGTACCTGTCGCAGATGCTGCTCGGCAACCGCGACGCGCTGTCGGCCCTGGGCGAGTCGGTGCGCTTCCAGCAGGCGCTGGCCAGCACGCCGCAGGACACCGCGCAGCTCGGCGCGCTGCTGGCGTCCCAGGCGCGCCGGCGCAACCTCGATTTCCTCTACGTCGTCGACCCGGCCGGGGCGGTGATCTGCAGCGCGCAGCC
>DNXT01000235.1 GCA_003505795.1 Lysobacteraceae bacterium
CAGGGCAGCTGCGGATCGTCGTTGCCGGCCAGCACGCGCGCGACCAGGCGCGCCCTGCCGGGCAGTCCGGCACGCGCGGCGACCTCGCCGTAACCGGCCACCTGGCCGCGCGGAATGGCGCGGATCGCCTTGAGGATGCGCAGCCGCGCCTCGTCGGCCGGCAGCGGTGCGGCGCGTCGATCGGGGGCGGGCTTGCGCGGAAGACGGGGCGACATGGCAGCGCTCGCTCGATCGCCTCAGCGGATCAGCACGAGCTCCTCGGCGGAAGTGGGATGGATGGCCACCGTTTCCTCGAACTGGCGCTTGGTGGCGCCCATCTTCAGCGCCACCGCGAAGCCCTGCAGGATCTCGTCGGCACCCTCGCCGAGCAGGTGGATGCCGACCACCTTCTGCTCCTCGCCCACGCAGACCAGCTTGAACAGGCTGCGCTGCGGCCCCTCGGCCAGCGCCTGCAGCATCGGCCGGAAATTGCTGCAGTAGACGCGGACCGCATCGCCATGGCGCGCACGCGCCTGCTCCTCGGTCAGCCCGACCTGGCCCAGCGGCGGATGCGAGAACACCACCGTCGGCACGTTGTCGTAGTCCATCCGCGCCTCGGGCTGATGGCCGAACAGGCGGTCCATCAGCTTGCGCGCGGCGGCGATCGCCACCGGCGTCAGCCCCAGCTTCCCGGCCACGTCGCCGATCGCATGCACGCTCGGCACCGAGCTGGTCTGCCACGCGTCGACCACCACCTCGCCGCGCTCGCCGAGCTTCACCCCGACCTCGGCCAGGCCGAGATCGTCGGTGTTGCCGCGTCGCCCGATGGCGAAGAACAGCTTGTCGAACGCCGGCCCGGACGCATTCGCGCCGACGACCCGCAGGCGCCCGTCCGGCGCCTGGCGCAGCCCCTGCACCTTGGTCTCGAAATGCAGGCGCACGCCCTGCTGGCGCAGGTTCTCGGCCAGCTGCATGGCCAGTTCGGCATCGAACCGGTCCAGCAGCCGCGCGCCCTGCACGAACATCTCCACCCGGCTGCCCAGCGCCTGCAGCAGGCCGGCCAGCTCCACCGCGATGTAGCCGCCGCCGACCACCGCCACCTGCGCCGGCGCCTCGCACAGGTTGAAGAAGTCGTCCGAGACCCCGCCCAGCTCGGCGCCTTCGATCGCGGGCCGGCGCGGGTGCGCGCCGGTGGCGATCACCAGGTGCTCGGCGCTGATGCGCACGCCGTCGCTGCAGACCACGGTGTGCGCGTCCAGCAGGCGCCCGCGCCGCGGCACCACCGCGATGCCGTCGGCATCCAGGCGCCGGCGGTAGCTCGCATGGATGTTGGCGATGTAGCGCTGGCGATGCGTCACCAGTTCCGGCCACGACAGCGCCGGCCGCGGCGCCACGTCGAAGCCCAGCGCCGAAGCGAGTGCGATCCTGCCGGCGACGTCGGCCGCCAGCCACATCGCCTTCTTCGGGACGCAGCCGACGTTGACGCAGGTCCCGCCGAGCTCGCCCGGCTCCAGCATCGCCACCCGCGCGCCGTGGCTGGCGGCGCGGAACGCGGCCGCCAGGCCGCCGGATCCGCCGCCCAGCACGATCACGTCGTAGTCGCGCGACGCGCTCATGCGCCCTGCCCCGCTCGAAGCGCAGGCGCCCGGGGCGCGTTCGCCAGGTAGTTCATCGTCTCGATCCATCCACCGTGCCGCATGCCGCCAGCATGCCATGCGCGCCTGCGCAACGGACGTGACGACCCCCGCATCAACGGGCGGCGGCGCGGCGCAGCGGCGGCAGCCGCAGGTAGGTGACGCCGCGCCACAGCCATTCCAGCGGGCCGTAGTCGAAACGGCGCAGCCAGGCGTGGCTGAGTGCCACCTGCACCAGGAACAGCGCCAGCGCGAACAGCGGCTGCCAGGCCCGTGCCAGCTGCTGGAAATATCCCAGCCCGTAGCCGTAGAAGACCAGCGTGCACACGAGCGACTGCAGCACGTAGTTGCTCAGCGCCATGCGTCCGGCCGGGGCCAGCCATGCCAGCGCGGCGCGGAATCGCACCACCCATCCCAGGTAGCCCAGACACATCAGCAGGCCGGCGAGCGACGACAGCGCGAACGCGCAGGACAGGCGCAGGTCCAGCCGCGCCGGGTCCATCCACGGCTCCAGGCCGAAGCTGGCCAGCATCAGCAGCAGGCCGGCCGGCAACGCGCCCCAGCGCAGCCGCGCGAACAGGCGCGCGGAACCCGCCGGTTCGGCGATCGCGCCGGCGCGCACGAACCAGCTCCCGAGCAGGAACATGCCGAGCATCACCGGCGCGTTGACGATCAGTCCGCGCAATGCCTCCAGCAGGTCGCGCGCGCGCTGCGCGGTGGCCATGGCGTAGCTGCCGTCGCCATAGGCCTGGCGCTGCGCGTCCACGATCTGCCGCGACTGCTCGCCGACCTGGCGCAGGCTTTCCTGCCACTGCGCCGCCATCGCCGGGTCGTGCCGCGCCAGCTCGCCCAGCGCCCCGTACAGCAGGACCAGCGCCGGCGCGAACAGGTAGACGGCCACCGCGATCCACGGCAGCCAGGCGGTCGGAGCCTCGCGGAACGCCAGCAGCACCAGCGCCAGCAGCGCGTAGCTCACCAGCACGTCGCCGGACCATACCAGCAGCGCGTGCGCCAGGCCGATCCCCAGCAGGCCCAGGCTGCGGCGCAGGTAGAAGGCGCCGAAGGCCCGGCCGGCGCGCTCGGCACGCTGCGCCATCACCGCGAATCCCATGCCGAACAGCAGCGAGAACAGCGTATAGAACTTGCCCTGCACCAGGATGTAGACCAGCGCATCGGCCACGCGGTCGGCGCCGGCCAGGGTCGGGTCGAGCCCGGTCAGCGCCTGGTTCAACGGCCCGACGAACGCCTCGATGTTCATCAGCAGGATGCCCAGCAGCGCGAAGCCGCGCACCACGTCGAGCACGGCGATGCGCTCGTTGGCGGCGACGGGCTGGAGAGCGGAAGCAGGCATCAGGCAGTCCGGCGGACGTTCCTTCTCCGGTCGGGGGACAAGTCGGCAGGATTGCCGATTTGCACGGCCAGGCCGCCGGTAGGGTGAGGCACGTGGAGGTGCCGAATGCAGGTGGCGCGAAGCGCCGGATGAGGGTACGGGCGAAGCCGCGCCGCAGCAAACCCGCGGCCACGATGTCGATGAACGCGTCGGCATGCGCCCGGATGGCAAACAACGGGGCATCGCTTGCTGTGGTTCACCTTAGTCCTGACGCGTGGCGACGCGCTCCCCATGGTGGACACCGAGGGATCCCTGCGGCGCCCCAACCCCCGCTCCGCGCCAGCGGCGCGGGCGCTCCAGGGCACGCGCGCCAGTGATGCGCAAGCCGTGCCCTGTCGCCCCGGCGGGAGAGGGGCCATGCCGGCTCAGTGGTGGTGGCCGCCGTCGCCGTGCACGTGGCCGTGCTCGATCTCCTCGGCCCTGGCCTCGCGCACCTCGACGATCTCCACGTCGAAGTGCAGGTCCTTGCCGGCCATCGGATGGTTGAGGTCGACGTCGACCACGCTCATGCCGACCTTCTCCACGGTCACCGCACGCGGGCCGAAGTTGGTCTGCAGCACGACCTGCATGCCCGGAACCAGCTTGGTGTTGCCGAAGTGCTTCTTCGGCACGCGCTGGGCGAGCCCGTCGCGGCGCTCGCCGTAGGCATCGGCCGCGGTGACGTCGACGCCGAAGCTCTCGCCGGCTTGCTTGTCCATCATCGCGTTCTCCAGGCCCGGGATGATGTTGCCGTGGCCGATCAGGATCGCCAGCGGATCGCGGTCCCGGGAGCTCTCGATCGGCTCCTGGCCGACCTCGGAAACGGTGTAGTGGAAGCGGACGACGCGGTCTTTTTCGATCTTCATGCCTGACTCTAAAGAAGGGCTGCCCGGCGGCAGACGGTGAAGACGGCTTGTCGGCCGCCCGGTGCGCCGCCATCATGGCGGCCATCTCAAACCCCGCATTATCCCGGCTCGATGCACAACAAGCCAGTTGCACCGCCCCGCCCGCGCCTTCTACCGGCTGGTCTGATGGCCGTGGTCCTGCTGTCGCTGGCGGCCTGCAGCAGTGCGCCGGTACGGAAAGGCGCCGGCGCCCCGCCCGTGCAGCGGCATTGGCCGCAGGTCGTCCCGTCCAATCCGGCGGCGGCGAACTCGGTGCTGATGCGCGCGCTCGGGCTGGTCGGCACCCCTTACCGCTACGGCGGCAACACCCCCGACGGCGGGTTCGACTGCAGCGGGCTGGTGAGCTACGTGTACCGCGACGTACTCGACATCCAGCTGCCGCGCACCTCCAGCGCACTGGCGGGGGTGCAGGGACCGAAGATCGATCCGATCCGGCTGGCCGCCGGCGATCTGGTGTTCTTCGGCTCGCGCGGCAGCGTGTCCCACGTCGGCATTTATGTAGGTGAAGGCCGTTTCGTGCACGCGCCCAGTTCCGGCGGCACCGTGCGCCTGGATCACCTGGACGGTTATTACTGGCGCGACCATTATTCGGGCGCCAAGCGGGTTTTGAACTGAAATGTGATAGAAATCACTTATAGAGGAACGATATTTTAACGTTTTTTGAACCTCACGCAGCCTTCACCGGGTCATCATCGCGCATCGCCTGCAACATGTGACTTCCGCGTGACGATCGAAGATCAGCCCCAACACGGCTCCACCAGCCTCTCTCCGTCCCGGAAATCGTTCCGCCTCCTCTGCACCGCCGCGCTCTGCCTGGCCACGCTGCCGGCATTCGCGCAGTCCGCCACCGACCCGGTCGTTCCCACCCCGGAAGC
>DNXT01000234.1 GCA_003505795.1 Lysobacteraceae bacterium
GGGACCGGCTGCGCTAGGTCGAATCGACATTCAAGCCCCCGGGATATCGATGCCAGGCAAGCCTCCCTTCCCCCGCTTGGGGGGGAAGGTCCCCGCGGGGCGGATGGGGGCAACGTCCACCGTGCGCAGAAGTCCCTCCCACAAGAGGCAACAGTCCTCGGCGGCAGCTTGCACTCCGCGCGTCGGCACGCCAGGCATTTCGGCCGTCGATCTTCCGGCGACGCAGGCCGGAATCCCTCGCACGGCTCACTCACCGGCACGGGCGAGCCAAGAACGAAAAGCCCGGTCATCGACCGGGCTTCCCGCTGCCGTCAGGCGACCGCGACGATCAGAGCTGGGATTCGTCGGTGGTGACCTTGTATTGCTTGCGCAGCGCATCGACGTAGGCGCGCGCGGCGGCAGCGCCCTCGATCTGGCTCAGCTGCTGGCGCAGCATGGTGCGCTGCTCGGCCGGCACCTGCTCCACGTCGCCCGGGGTCACCTTGTCGACCACGAACACCGCATAGCGGCCGCCGTTCAATTCCAGCTTGCCGGCCGACGGCTTGCCCTCGGCCGGCAGCGGCGCGCTGAAGATGGCCCGGTTCGCCGCCGGCGTCGGCACCGGTGCGGTGCGCGGCAGGCCGGGGATCGGGCTGACTTCCAGCTTCTCGGCCTCGGCCAGCGCCTGCAGCGACTCGCCCTTGGCCAGCCGCGCCACCAGTGCATCCGCCGCCTTGGCCGCCGCCTGCTCGGTACGGTCGGCGTGGATCGCGGCGACGACGCGGTCGCGCACCTTGTCCAGCGGCAGCGTCTGCTCGGCGCTGTGCTGGGTCACGCGCAGCATCACGCTGTGGTTGGGACCGAGCTCGATCGGATCGGTCACGGTGCCGTCCTGGATCTGGGCCTCGGAGAACGCCGCGCGCTGGACCGCCGGGTTGGCGGCGATGCCGGTGGCATCGGCGCGCGCGAACGGCCCGAGCGTCTGTACCGCAAGGCCCGCCTCCTTGGCGGCGGACTCGAGCGAGGTCGGGTTCTTGTAGACCAGGTCGACGAGCTTGCCGCTCAGGTCGGCATAGGCCTTCTCGGTGTCGCTCTTGAGCTGCTCGGCGGCGAGCTGGTCGCGGACCTGCTCGAACGGCTTACCTTCGCCACCCTTGATCTCGGCGAGCTTGATCACGTGGTAGCCGAACTCGGACTTGACCGGGCCGACCACCTCGCCGGCCTTCATCGCGAACAGCGCATCCTCGAACGGCTTGACCATCACGCCCTTCTCGACCCAGCCCAGGTCGCCGCCGGCGTCCTTGGAACCGGGATCCTCGGAGTTGGCGCGCGCGAGCGCGGCGAAATCGGCGTTCGGCTGCCTGGCCTCCTCGGCCAGCTTGGCGGCCTTCTGCTCGGCCGCCTTCTGCGCGGCTTCGCCGCTGCCGGCGGAGATCAGGATGTGCGCGGCATGGCGCTGCTCCGGTTCGACGAAGCGGGCCTTCTCGTCCTCGTAGCGCTTGCGCAGCGTCGCCTCGTCGGCCGGCTGTGCCGGCGGAAGATTGGCCGCGTTCACTTCGACGTACTCGATCGAGACCATCTCCGGCTGGCGGAAATCGTGCGGATGCGCCTCGTACCACTGCTTGATCTGCTCTTCGCTCACCGGCGCGGTATCGGCCGCCGGTTCCGGCAGCGCGGCGATCCGCACGTCGCGGGTCTCGCCCAGCAGCTTCATCACGCGCTCGAACTCGCCGTTGGTGACGAAGCCCGATTCGGCGATCGCGGTGGGGATCAGCGACTGCTGCAGGCTGCCGCGCACCAGCGCATCGAACTGCGCCGGCGTGCGCGGCGGCATGCCCTGCGCCAGCGCCATCCGGTACTGGTCCGGGCTAAACTTGCCGTCGACCTGGAACGCCGGGATGCTGGCGATGTAGTTGCGCACCACGTCGTCGCCGACCACGACGCCGGCATCCTGCGCGGCCAGCTGGACGACCTGCTCGTCGATGAGCTGGTCCAGGGTCTTGAGCTTGTTCTCGGTGGATTCGAACTCGCGCGGATCGAAATCGTCGCCCTGCTGCTGGCGCTCCTGCATGCGCACCTGCTCGAAGCGCGTGCGGAAATCTTCGGTGCTGACCTCATGGTGCTGCCACAGCAGCGACACCGGCCACCACGAGGGCGCCGACTTCCACCAGGTCGGCGGCGCCTGCACCTTGGCCACGTTGTTCGCGCCCACGCCACCGAGGTAGCTGTTGTCGATCACGAACAGGAACGGGATCATCAACAGGCCGAGAATGGCGGTGGCGATCCAGCCGGAGGTCTTGTCGCGGAGTTTCTGCAGCATTGGGAATCAAGGCCTGGTGGCGAGCCGCTCAGTTTAACCCGCTTCCCGCCCCGGTACACCCGGCCGCCCTGTCGCCGTTCGCCCCCGGAAAAACCGCCGCCGCCGCGCCGTCGCACGGGCAGACGCCGCCGGCCAAAAGCGGCAGCCTGCGTAGGAGGGACTTCAGTCCCGACGCTTTCCGCGACCGCTCGTCGGGACTGAAGTCCCTCCCACGGGCAGCCGTCCAACGCGAACAGAACCAAAAAGAAACCCCCGGCATCGCTGCCGAGGGTTTCGGGTCCAACTGGCGGAGCGGACGGGACTCGAACCCGCGACCTCCGGCGTGACAGGCCAGCATTCTAACCAGCTGAACTACCGCTCCACTTTTCAAACCAAACTTGTCAAACCAAACTTGCTGCGCGCTCCCGGGCCCGTTCGGAACCCCGGAGAAAATGAAGCCCCTGAGTCGCTCAGGGGCTTCGGCGTTACTGGCGGAGCGGACGGGACTCGAACCCGCGACCTCCGGCGTGACAGGCCAGCATTCTAACCAGCTGAACTACCGCTCCGCGCCTGAAACCTGGCCGATGGTGCTTTGGTGGGTGCTGAGGGTTTCGAACCCCCGACCCTCTCCTTGTAAGGGAGACGCTCTACCGCTGAGCTAAGCACCCCAGCGAGTCGATTAGTTTACGGCATCCTTCAGCGCTTTGCCAGCCTTGAAGGCCGGATTTTTCGAAGCGGCGATCTTGATGGTGTCGCCCGTCTTCGGGTTGCGGCCGGTACGCTCGGCGCGCTCGCGCACCTGGAAGGTACCGAAGCCGACCAGCGTCACCGCCTCGCCCTTCTTCAGCGCCTTGGTGATTTCGCTGACGACCGCGTCGACGGCGCGACCCGCCTCGGCCTTGGAGATGTCAGCAGCAGCGGCAACGCCGTCGATCAATTCGGTTTTATTCATTCTTGGAACTCCCTTTGCGGTCAAACGCCGCGGAATCGAGGATCGGCCTTCCTGCCACTTCAGACAGTGAAATCCGACGACATTTCTTATCGCAGGCTGCGAGCCATTGCCGCAGCCGCGAGTCGTGCTTTTATACCAGCGCCCCCCACGTCACGCAACCCGAAAGCCAATAACGACGCGGGTTTTAAGCCGTTTCACGACGCCGGCGAACGCACGCTTAATGCTTGACCCGCGTTGTCGACGGTGCTTTGGATTTGCCGCGCACCGCCACCCGCGCGCCGGACTTGCGGCTCTTGTCCTTGGCGGCGCTCTTCGGTCCCAGCGGCGTCTCCAGCGCCAGGTCCAGCACCTCGTCGATCCACTTCACCGGCACGATCTGCAGGTCGCGGGTGACGTTGGCCGGGATGTCGGCCAGATCCTTGCGGTTCTCGTCCGGGATCAACACCGTGCGGATGCCGCCACGCAGCGCGGCCAGCAGCTTCTCCTTGAGGCCGCCGATCGCCGAAACGCGGCCGCGCAGGGTGATCTCGCCAGTCATCGCGACGTCGGACTTCACCGGCACCTTGGTCAGCACCGACACCAGCGAGGTGACCATCGCGATGCCCGCGCTGGGGCCGTCCTTCGGCGTCGCGCCATCGGGCACGTGCACGTGCACGTCCTGCTTCTGCAGGAAGTCCACGTCGATGCCGAGGCGTTCGGCGCGCGAGCGCACCACCGACAGCGCCGCCGACGCCGATTCCTTCATCACGTTGCCGAGCTGGCCGGTCAGGATCAGCTGGCCCTTGCCCGGCACCAGCGTCGATTCGATCTGCAGCAGGTCGCCGCCGACCTCGGTCCAGGCCAGGCCGGTGACCAGGCCGATCTCGTTCTGCTCCTCGGCGCGGCCGAAGTCGAAGCGGCGCACGCCCAGGTACTTGTCCAGGTTGCCGGCGTCGACGACGACCAGCGCCTTGGGCTTCTTCGCCGCGCCCTTCCTCGCAGCCGCCTTCTTGGCCGGCTGCGGGCCGGCCAACGCGATTTCCTTGACCACCTTGCGGCAGATCTTGGCGATCTCGCGCTCCAGGTTGCGCACGCCGGATTCGCGCGTGTAGTAGCGCACGATGTCGCGGATCGCGTCCTCGCCGATCTCCAGTTCCTCCGGCTTCAGGCCGTTGGCCTTGGTCTGCTTGGGCACCAGGTAGCGGGTGGCGATGTTGAGCTTCTCGTCCTCGGTGTAGCCGGGGATTCGGATCACCTCCATGCGGTCCAGTAGCGGGCCGGGGATGTTCAGCGAGTTGGAGGTGGCGACGAACATCACCTCGCTCAGGTCGAGGTCGACCTCGAGGTAGTGGTCGTTGAAGGAATTGTTCTGCTCCGGATCGAGCACCTCCAGCAGCGCCGAGGACGGGTCGCCGCGGAAGTCCATCGACATCTTGTCGATCTCGTCGAGCACGAACAGCGGGTTCTTGCTGCCGACCTTGTTGAGGTTCTGCACGATCCGGCCCGGCATCGAGCCGACGTAGGTGCGGCGGTGGCCGCGGATCTCGGCCTCGTCGCGCACGCCGCCGAGCGACATGCGCACGAACTTGCGGTTGGTGGCCTTGGCGATCGACTGGCCGAGCGAGGTCTTGCCGACGCCGGGCGGACCGACCAGGCACAGGATCGGGCCCTTCATCTGCTTCACCCGCGACTGCACGGCAAGGTACTCGAGGATGCGGTCCTTGACCTTCTCCAGGCCGTAGTGGTCGGCGTCGAGCGTGTCCTGCGCCACCTTCAGGTCCTTGCGCACCTTGCTGCGCTTCTTCCACGGCACGCCCAGCAGCCAGTCGAGGTAGTTGCGCACCACTGCGGCCTCGGCCGACATCGGCGACATCTGCTTGAGCTTGTTGAGCTCGGCCTTGGCCTTGGTCTCCACCGGCTTGGGCATGCCGGCCTCGGCGATCTTGCGCGCCAGTTCCTCCAGCTCGCCGGGCGCATCGTCGAGGTCGCCCAGCTCCTTCTGGATCGCCTTCATCTGCTCGTTGAGGTAGTACTCGCGCTGGCTCTTCTCCATCTGCGACTTGACCCGGCCGCGGATGCGCTTCTCCAGCTGCTGCACGTCGATCTCGCCATCGACCAGGCCGACCAGCATCTCCAGACGCTCGCCGACCTCGGTGGTCTCCAGCAGGCGCTGCTTGTCGGCCAGGCGCACGCCGATGTGCGCGGCGATGGTGTCGGCCAGGCGCCCGGGCTCGTCGATGCCGGACAGGGTCTGCAGCAGTTCCGGCGGCAGCTTGCGGTTGGTCTTGACGTACTGCTCGAACAGCGACATCAGCGAGCGCGCCACCGCCTCGACCTCGCGCGGCTCGCGCGCGTCGCTGGAGGCGACCTCGGTGCCGCGCCCCTGCAGGGCGCCATCGACCTCGACCACCTTGTCGACGTTGACCCGCGACAGGCCCTCGACCAGCACCTTGATGGTGCCGTCGGGCAGCTTCAGCAGCTGCAGCACCTGGGCCAGCGTGCCGACCGCATACAGGTCCGCCGCGGCCGGATCGTCGGTCTCGGCCGACTTCTGCGCGACCAGCAGGATCCGCTTGTCGGCCTCCATCGCCTGTTCCAGCGCGCGCATCGACTTGTCGCGCCCGACGAACAGCGGAATGACCATGTGCGGGAACACCACCACGTCGCGTAGCGGCAGAACCGGCAGCTCGAGTACTTCGTTTTGGACCTGGGCCATGGGGGCTCCGGAAAGAGGGAATTCGGGGGCAACGACTAAAGGGTCCGCGCACATGGATGTGCGCTGCTCTTGCGAGGGGGGACCCGCAAAAAAGCCGATGGCCCCGTTATGGGGCCATCGGCGAGGGGTTGCAAGAGGATTCTGAAAGGGCGTTCGGGCTCAGTCGTTTACGCCCTCTTCCACGAACCTTAATACGCTCAATCCCCGGAGGCGGCCTTGGCCGGCGCCGGCGTCTGGTAGATCAGGTACGGCTCGGACTTGTGCTCGATCACCGATTCGTCGACCACCACCTTGCTGACGTTCTCCTGCGAGGGCAGCTCGTACATCGTGTCCAGCAGCACCGACTCGACGATGGTGCGCAGGCCGCGCGCGCCGGTCTTGCGCTTGAGCGCCTTCTTGGCGATCGCCGACAGCGCGTCCGGCCGGAACTCCAGCTCCACGCTCTCCATCTCGAACAGCTTCTTGAACTGCTTGGTGATGGCGTTCTTGGGCTCGGTCAGGATCTTGATCAGGGCCGGCTCGTCGAGCTCCTCGAGCGTGGCGACCACCGGCAGGCGGCCGACGAACTCGGGGATCAGGCCGAACTTGATCAGGTCTTCCGGCTCGACCTCGGCCAGGATCTTGCCCACTTCCTGCTTGCGCTCGGAGCTCTTGACCTTGGCGCCGAACCCGATGCCGCCGGCCTCGGTGGAACGCTGCTGGATCACCTTGTCCAGGCCGGCGAACGCGCCGCCGCAGATGAACAGGATGTTCTTGGTGTCGACCTGCAGGAATTCCTGCTGCGGATGCTTGCGCCCGCCCTGCGGCGGCACGCTGGCGACCGTGCCCTCGATCAGCTTCAGCAGCGCCTGCTGCACGCCTTCGCCGGACACGTCGCGGGTGATCGACGGGTTCTCGCTCTTGCGCGAGATCTTGTCGATCTCGTCGATGTAGACGATGCCCTGCTGCGCCTTGTCGACGTCGTAGTCGCACTTCTGCAGCAGCTTCTGGATGATGTTCTCCACGTCCTCGCCGACGTAGCCGGCCTCGGTCAGCGTGGTCGCATCGGCGATCGTGAACGGCACGTTCAGCAGCCTTGCCAGGGTCTCGGCCAGCAGCGTCTTGCCCGAGCCGGTCGGGCCGACCAGCAGGATGTTGGACTTGGCCAGCTCGACGTCGTCGTTCTTGCTGCGGCTCTCGATGCGCTTGTAGTGGTTGTACACGGCCACCGCGAGCGTGCGCTTGGCGCGCAGCTGGCCGATCACGTACTGGTCGAGGACCTCGAGGATTTCCTTCGGCTTGGGCAGGCTGGAACGGGCCGACTGCGCCTTCTCCTCCAGCTCCTCGCGGATGATGTCGTTGCAGAGCTCGACGCATTCATCGCAGATGAACACGCTCGGCCCCGCGATCAGCTTGCGGACCTCATGCTGACTCTTGCCGCAGAACGAGCAGTAGAGGATCTTGTTGCCGTCGCCGGAACGACCTTGGCGGTCTTCGCTCATGCTTCTGTTACCCAGTTACCCCACCCGATAGAACGGGGGTTCGATTTTGAGAATAGCACAGGGTCGGGAGGACACCAGTCCAATCCCGACCCTGCCAAATTTTCCTGCTTTTTCCAGAACTTGGACGATCAGGCAGGCTGGATCGAATCGTCGGGACGCCGTTCGAGCACCTGATCGACCAGACCGTAGGCCTGGGCGTCGGCGGCGCTCTTGAAGTTGTCGCGCTCGGTATCGCGTGCGATCGTCTCCAGCGACTGGCCGGTGTGCTTGGCCAGCACCTCGTTCAGGCGCGAGCGCAGGGTCAGGATCTCGCGCGCGTGGATGTCGATGTCGGTGGCCTGGCCCTGGAAGCCGCCCAGCGGCTGGTGGATCATCACCCGCGAGTTCGGCAGCGCGTAGCGCTTGCCGGCCGCGCCCGAGGCCAGCAGCAACGCGCCCATCGAGGCCGCCTGGCCGACGCAGATCGTGCTCACGTCCGGCTTGATGTACTGCATGGTGTCGTAGATCGCCATGCCGGCGGTGACCACGCCGCCGGGCGAGTTGATGTAGATGCTGATGTCCTTTTCCGGGTTGTCCGCTTCCAGGAACAGCAGCTGGGCGATGACCACGTTCGCCACGTGGTCGTCGATCGGGCCCACCAGGAAGATCAGGCGCTCCTTCAGCAGGCGCGAATAGATGTCGTACGCGCGCTCGCCGCGGCTGGTCTGCTCGACCACCATCGGCACCAGGTTCAGGGCTCTCGTCACATTGTCCACGCGGGGATCTCCTGCTTTTGATTGAATCCCCGCACATGGATGTGCGGGCTTTTGCGAGGGACTCGCACTTACTGCCGAATGGCCTCTTGGAACGACAGCGCCTGTTCGGTGTGCTGGGCGCGCTCGGCGATCCAGTCGATCACCTGCTCTTCCATCACCCGGCTCTGCAGTCCTCCCATCAACTGGGGATCGTTGCGGTACATCTCAATGACCTGTTCCGGCTCTTCGTAGGTCGAGGCGATCAGACGCAGCGTTTCGGTGACGCGCTTGGACTCCAGGCGCAGCTCGTTGCGGCGGGCGACCTCGCCGACCAGCAGGCCGACCAGCACGCGCTTGCCGGCCGCGTCCATGAACGCCAGGTGCGCGTCGGCCGGCACCTCGCCGGGGTTGCGGCCGCTGCGGCGGATCTGGTCCAGCTGCTGGGCCAGCATCGAGCGGGCCTCGTTCTCGACCAGGCGCGGCGGCAGCTCCACGCTGGCGTAGGCGGCGATCAGCTGCTCGCCGACCTCGCGGCGCAGGCGGTTCATCAGCGCGCCCTTGAGCTCGCGCTCCAGGTTGGTGCGGATGTCGGCGCGGAACTGCTCGGCGTCGCCGCTCTTGACGCCGAAGCTCTTGATGAACTCCTTGTCCACTTCCGGCAGCACCGGCGCGGAGACCTCGGTCGCCTTGACGTGCACCTGCACGGTCTTGCCGGCCAGCTGCGGGACGCGCCAGTCGGCCGGGAAGTCGACCGAGAGGGTCTTCTCCTCGCCCTTGGCCAGGCCTTCCAGGCCCTTCTCGATCTGCTCGAACATCACCCCCGAGCCCAGCACGCTGCTGCCGGTCTCCACGCCCTCGGCCGGCAGGCGCTCGTCGCCGGCCTGCGACCAGGTCTCCAGCGCGACCAGGTCGCCGGCCTGGGCGCCGCGCTCGACCGGCTGCCAGGTACGACGCTGCAGGCGCAGGTTCTCGATCATCTGGTCGATGTCGGCATCGGTCACCTCGGCGGTGTGGCGGACCACGGTGAGCTTGGTCACGTCGATGTCGCCGAAGTCGGGGACGACCTCGAAGGTGGCGACGAAGTCGAACTCGCCCTCGCCGGCCTTGTCGATGCGCGGATTGCCGGCCAGGCGCAGCGAATGCTCGCGCACCGCCGAATCGAACGTCTCGCGCAGCAGCCCGTCGCGGGCCTCGGCGCGCACCTGCGGCCCGAAGCGCTGCTCGATCACCTTGGTCGGCACCTTGCCCGGGCGGAAACCCTTGATGCGCGCGGTGCGCGCGATCTCGCGCAGGCGGCCATCGACATGGGACTGCAGACGCTCTTCCGGCAGGGTGAAGGTCAGCCGGCGTTCCAGGTTGCCGGTGGATTCGATCGAAGCTTGCATGTTGACTCCTGCCACCGACAGCCAGAGGGTCGGCACGATTTTGGTAAGGACGCGGTTGACGATCGGGCGGTTCCCCCGCCCGAGCCGGATAGTTTCGCCGATAACGGCGACCGCTGCCAGCGGCCCGGGCCGCGGTGGCTGTTGGTGCGAAAGGGGGGACTCGAACCCCCACGCCTTGCGGCGTCAGAACCTAAATCTGGTGCGTCTACCAATTCCGCCACTTTCGCAAGGCCGCGCCCCGCCATTGTTGCAGGGACACCGGCAAAGAAAAAGGCACCCGCGCCGCGGATGCCTTTCAATTTGGTGGGCCGTCAAGGATTCGAACCTTGGACCTATTGATTAAGAGTCAACTGCTCTACCAACTGAGCTAACGGCCCTGAAACTAGTCGCACATTATAGTGCCTTTTCGCTCCGTTGCAACACCCGCGAAGCATCGGGTCAACCGGTTTTCAGTGGGGTGGCTGAGGGGACTCGAACCCCCGACATCTGGAATCACAATCCAGTACTCTAACCAACTGAGCTACAGCCACCACTGAAAGACCTCTCCTACCCGGCGCCAGTGGCGCGCCCGACAGGAATCGAACCTGTAACCGCCGGCTTAGAAGGCCGGTGCTCTATCCAGTTGAGCTACGGGCGCTCGGACCGGATTGTCGCATTCCAATCCCGGAGGTTGAGCGGATTGGTCGGGGTAGAGGGATTCGAACCCCCGACATCCTGCTCCCAAAGCAGGCGCGCTACCAGACTGCGCTATACCCCGCGGAACGAACCTTCCTCACCCGAGGGCTGGAAAGGTCGGCTATTGTGGGGACAGGCCTTCACGCTGTCAATCGCCCGCGGCGATTTCACGCATCCGCTATGCTCCGGGCATCCCGCCATGTCCTCGGCGGCTGCACATTACAGGGAGAATCACGCATGCGTAGCGGCAACCCCGTACTTCAGGGATCCACGTTCCTCGACTCCGGCACCGGCACGATCGTCACCCGCGACAGCGGCGCGATGACGCTCAACGGCACCGTCAACAAGACCGGGGCGCTGTTGCTGCTGGCGCTGATCACCGCCGCGTTCGCCTGGAACCAGGCGGTCGGCGCCGACGGCATGCCGCTGCCGGCCGCCAGCCTGTACATGATCGCCGGCGCGGTCGGCGGCCTGGTGTTCGCGCTGGTAACCGTGTTCAAGAAGACCTGGGCGCCGGTCACCGCACCGCTGTACGCGCTGCTGGAAGGCTTCTTCCTCGGCTCGATCTCGGCCGTCTACGAGGCCCGCTTCGACGGCATCGTGTTCCAGGCGGTGCTGCTGACCTTCGGCACGCTGTTCGCGCTGCTGTTCGCCTACCGCAGCGGCATGATCCGCGCCACCGAGAACTTCAAGCTCGGCGTGGTCGCCGCGACCGGCGGCATCGCGCTGGTGTACCTGGCCACGATCGTCCTGGGCTTCTTCAACGTCAACGTCCCCTACATCCACGAGTCGGGCCTGATCGGCATCGGCTTCAGCCTGTTCGTGGTGGTGATCGCGGCGCTGAACCTGGTGCTGGACTTCGACTTCATCGAAAGCGGCGTCGAGCAGGGCGCGCCGAAGTACATGGAGTGGTACGGCGCGTTCGGCCTGATGGTCACCCTGGTGTGGCTGTACGTCGAGTTCCTGCGCCTGCTGTCCAAGCTGCAGTCGCGCAACTGACCGGAGCCTCTGCAGCGGGACAGAACGAAGAAGGGCGCCATCGGCGCCCTTCTTCGTTCCTGCGTCTGTCTGCCGCTCAGAGCCGGCTGGCGATCGCCTGGGCAAAGCCCATGGTGTTGCCGCTGCCGCCCAGGTCGGGGGTCAGCGAATCCTTGGCCTCCAGGGTGGCGACGATGGCGTTGCGCAGGCGCTCTGCGTTCTGCGGCTGGCCGAGGTGGTCCAGCATCTGCGCCGCGCCCAGCAGCAGCGCGCACGGGTTGGCCTTGCCCTGGCCGGCGATGTCCGGGGCCGAGCCGTGCACGGCCTCGAAGATCGCCGCCTCGGTGCCGATGTTGGCGCCGGGGGCCAGGCCCAGGCCGCCGACCAGGCCGGCGCACAGGTCGGAGATGATGTCGCCGAACAGGTTGGTGGTGACGATGATGTCGAACTGTTCCGGGCGCATCACCAGCTGCATGCAGGTGTTGTCGACGATCATCTCCTGGAACTCGATGTCCGGGTACTGCGCGGCGACCTCGCGCGCGACCTTCAGGAACAGGCCCGAGGTCGACTTGATGATGTTGGCCTTGTGCACCGCGGTGACCTTCTTGCGGCCGGTGCTCCTGGCCAGCTCGAAGGCGTAGCGGACGATGCGCTCGGAGCCGGTGCGGGTGACCCGGGTGCCGGAGAACGCGGTCTCGCCGTCCTCGGATACGGTCTGGCCTTCGCTCAGGTAGGCGCCTTCGGTGTTCTCGCGCACGGTGATCAGGTCCACGCCGTCGGCGAAGCGCGACTTGGTGTTCGGGAACGACTTGGCCGGGCGCACGTTGGCGTACAGGTCGAACTTGCGGCGCAGCGCCACGTTGATCGAGCTGAAGCCCTCGCCCACCGGCGTGGTCAGCGGGCTCTTCAGCGCGACCTTGTTCTTGCTGATCGAGGCCAGGGTGGCCTCCGGCAGCAGGTCGCCGTGCTTCTCCAGCGCGACCAGGCCGGCGTCGGCGTACTCGTAGGTCAGGCCAGCCTTCAGCGCGTCGAGCACGAACAGGGTGGCATCCATGATCTCCGGGCCGATACCGTCGCCGCGGATGACCGTGATTGTCTGCGTCATAGGATTGGGATTTCCGAACTGAAGGGGGGAGCGCCGACCGGAAGCCGGGATGCGGGCGCAAGTGAGGTTTCAGCGGTAATTATGCCCGATCCCGGTGAGCCTCCCAAACCGCCCCTGGCCGGCGATGCCCGATGCGGCATCAGCCGTGGTCGTGCCCGGCCGGCGCGGCGGCCTGCCCGTCTTCGAGCCGGTCGAGGAAATCCACCGCCCGGCGCAGGTGCGGGATGACGATCGAGCCGCCGACCACCAGGCCGACCGAGAAGGTCTCGAAGAACTCCTCGCGGCTGACCCCGGCCTCCTTGCACTGGGCCACGTGGTAGCTGATGCAGTCGTCGCAGCGCAGCACCATCGACGCCACCAGGCCCAGCAGCTCCTTGGTCTTCACGTCGAGCGCGCCGGCCTGGTAGGTCTGGGTATCGAGCGCGAAGAAACGGCGCACGACCTGGTTGGGCTCGTCGAGGATGCGCTTGTTCATGCGCTGGCGGAACTCGGTGAACTCGCGGACCCGGTCCGCGCTGCCCTGCTCCGGCCCGCTCATGCCTGCGCCTCGCCGGCCAGCAGCGGCTCCAGCCTGCCGGCGCGGTGCAGCGCCATCATGTCGTCGTAGCCGCCGACGTGGACGTCGCCGACGAAGATCTGCGGCACGCTGGTGCGCCGGGCCAGCGCCACCATCTTCTCGCGCTCGGCCGGGTCCAGGTCGATGCGGACCTCGGTCCAGCTGCGGCCCTTGCTCTTGAGGAAGTTCTTGGCCGCCACGCAGTACGGGCAGATCGCGGTGGAATACAGGGTGATCGGCGGCCCGGAAACCGCTTCAACTGGGGAAATGTCTTGGCTCACGGGAAACTCCGTGGTGGGTCTGGATGTCCCACATATGGTAGCGGCCGGCTGGAATTTCAGGTCGCCGATCGCAACACTGTGGATTAATTCCGGATTCACCCGCCCGCCACGCCCTGCCGCCATCCTCGCGGCACCCCACATGGAGTCCGTTGTGCGCCTCATGCCGCTCGCCATCGCCGTCACCCTGGGCATCGCCGCCGGCGTGGCCCCGGCGCAGGACAGCCGGCTGCCGGACATCGGCTCGTCGGCCGGCGAGCTGCTGACCCCGGCGCGCCAGGCCGAGTACGGGCGGATGATGCTGGCCGAGCTGCGCAACTACGGCTACGTGCTGGACGACCCGCTGATCGGCGACTGGCTGCAGACCCTGGGCGCCCGGCTCGGCGCCAACAGCGACCAGCCGCGCCAGCCCTACACGTTCTTCATGCTGCGCGAGCGCCAGATCAATGCGTTCGCCACGCTCGGCGGCTACATCGCGGTCAATGCCGGGCTGGTGCTGACCGCCGAGCGCGAGGACGAGGTCGCCGCGGTGCTCTCGCACGAGATCGCCCACGTGACCCAGCAGCACGTGCTGCGCGGGGTCGAGCGCGCCCAGCGCGACCAGATCCCGATCCTGCTGGGGATGCTGGCGGCGGTGATCGCCGCGCAGCAGGCCGGCGGCAACTCCAGCGGCGACGCGACCATGGCCAGCATCACCAGCGCGATGGGGCTGATGGCGCAGCGCCAGATCAACTACACGCGCTCGAACGAGTCCGAGGCCGACCGGCTGGGCATCCGCACCCTGGCCCGCAGCGGCTACGACGTCGACGCGATGGCCGGCTTCTTCGAGCGGATGGCGCTGACCATGCGCGGCAACGAGGGCGGCTACAGCGCCCCGGACTACCTGCAGACCCACCCGGTCACCACCACCCGCGTCAGCGAGGCCAAGGCGCGCGCCGAGCAGATGAAGAAGAACACCGTGGTGCTGACCACCAGCGTCCCCGGCGGCGTTCGCCAGGAGCGGGTCGACCCGGCCGACCCGTCGCTGTCCGAGCCGCTGGGCGCAATCGGCAACCCGCTGCTGCCGTACCCGCTGCAGTTGCCGGTGGACACCCTGTCGCGCGGCGCCAGCGGCCAGTTCGACTGGGCCCGCGAGCGCCTGCGCGTGCTCAGCGCCAACACCCCCGACTCGGCGATCCGCGAATACGAGAACCTGCGCCGCGGATCGTCCCGGGGCCTGGCCGATCCGCAGCGCTATGGCCTGGCGCTGGCCAAGCTGCGCAACAGCGGCAGCCCGATGGAGGCCGCCCACGACTTCGCCGCGCTGCTCGACGCGCACCCGGACAACCTGTGGCTGGAGCTCGGGCTGGGCGAGGCGCAGTCGCGCGCCGGCCAGCGCGAGCAGGCCAACCAGCGCTTCGACGCCCTGCTCAGGCGGCTGCCGAACAACCGTGCGGTGGCGCTCACCTACGCCGGCGTGCTCAACGAGCAGGCCAGCCGCGATTCGGGCCGGCGCGCACGCGAAGTGCTGGAACCGCTGCTGCGCCGTTCCACCGACGACCCGACCTTCCAGCAGGCCTACGCGCGCGCCTGCGAACTGGCCGGCGACACCAGCCGCGCCAGCGAGGCCTACGCCGAGGCCGCGTTCCTGAACGGGCGCCCCGAGCAGGCCCTGCTGCAGCTGCAGGCGCTCAAGAAGCAGGACCTGGACTACGTGACGAGGGCGCGGGTGGACGCGCGCATCGCCGCGATCACCCCGACCGTGCTGGAAATGCGCCGCCAGGGCATCCAGGACCCCGACCTGTCGCGGCGCTGACGATCCCTCCCCTTCGGGAGAAGGGCCCCGGATGGGTACGGGCGAAGCCGCGTCGCAACGGCCCCTCCGTTCCGGCGGTGGCGAACGCGTCGCCACGCGTCCGGCAGGTGAATGGCCTGGGTCCGCGATGGTTCTCCTTGGCTGGCGCATGGCGACGCGTGCATCGATGCTGCCCCGGCGAGCGTCCTGCGGCGCGGCTTCGCCCGGCACCTCGCTCCCAGCCCCGCTCCGCGCCCCGGCCTGCGCCAGTGGCGCGCCAGCCGTGTCTTCTCGCCCGACGGGAGAGCGGCTTGCGCATGAACCGGCCGCCCCGGGGGACTGTCACGCTTCAGTCATAAAACCGTAGTCTACTGGCGCTCATCCGAATCACTGACGGTGCCCCCGCGTGCAGAAACGCATTCTGATCGTCGATGACGAACCCGCGATCCGCGACATGGTGGCCTTCGCCCTGCGCAAGGGCGAATTCGAGCCGGTCCATGCCGGCGACGCGCGCGAGGCGCAGACCGCCATCGCCGACCGGGTGCCGGACCTGATCCTGCTCGACTGGATGCTGCCCGGCACCAGCGGCCTGGACCTGGCCCGGCGCTGGCGCAAGGAGTCGCTGACCCGCGAGGTGCCGATCATCATGCTGACCGCGCGCGGCGAGGAGAACGACCGGGTCGGCGGGCTGGAGGCCGGGGTCGACGACTACGTGGTCAAGCCGTTCTCCGCGCGCGAGCTGCTGGCGCGGATCCGCGCGGTGATGCGCCGCACCCGCGAGGACGACGAAGACGGCAGCGTGGCGGTCGGCCAGTTGCGCATCGACGGCGCCGCCCACCGCGTGTTCGCCGGCGACGCGCCGGTGCCGATCGGCCCCACCGAGTACCGGCTGCTGCACTTCTTCATGACCCACCCCGAACGCGTCTATACCCGCACCCAGCTGCTGGACCACGTCTGGGGCGGCAGCGTGTACGTGGAGGAGCGCACCATCGACGTGCACATCCGCCGCCTGCGCAAGACCCTGGAGCCGTTCGGCCTGGAGAACATGGTGCAGACCGTGCGCGGTTCCGGCTACCGGTTTTCCTCGTCGACCTGATCCCGCCCCGCGGGCCCGCCGCCCGACGACGAACCGACCGCCCCGTGCCGCCGCCTCCGATGCCCGAACACATCCGCTCCGCCTGGCTCAAGACCCTCGGCACGCTGGCCGCGCTGCTGCTGGCGGCACTGGTCGCCGGCCTGGCCACCGGCCACGCCTGGATGCTGCTGGCGCTGACCGCGCTGGCGATCCTGGCCTGGCACTACTGGCGGCTGCAGATCGGAAGAGCGTCG
>DNXT01000404.1:0-3218 GCA_003505795.1 Lysobacteraceae bacterium
CCCTTCTCGGTCTCGGCATTCCTTCTGAACCGCTCTTCCGATCTCTGCACGGTGAACTTGGACTGGCCCAGGTTGTTGCGGCGCGCGGTCGGGCGCGGCAATGGCGGCGCCGGCGGCTGCGAGGCGGCCCGCTCGGCCTCCAGCAGCGCACGGCTGACCTGGCTGGGGCCGGTGTCGCCGAGCGCGACCTGGATGTACAGGTCGTCGACGCTGTCGGCGTGGAATTTCCTCGCCATCGGCGCCAGGTCGGCGTGCTGCAGGCCGAGCCGCTTGAGCTCGCGGTCGAGCAGGTCCTTGCCGGCCTGCACGTTGCGCGCGCGGTCGAGCTTGTGGAACCAGGCCCGCACCTTGTCGCGGGAACGGCCGCTGGCCAGGAAGCCGTTGGCCGGCAGCAGCCAGTCGCGGCGCGGATCGGCTTCCTTGGCGGTCATGATCTCGACCCGGTCGCCGCTGCGCAGCCGGTAGGTCAGCGGCACGATCCGGCCGTTGACCTTGGCGCCGCGGCAGCGGTGCCCGACCATGGTGTGCACGTGGTAGGCGAAATCCAGCGGCGTGGCGCCCTGCGGAAGATCGATCACCTCGCCGCGGGGCGTGAGCGCGTAGACCCGGTCCTCGACCAGCTCCGCGTCCAGCGCCACCGCCAGCTCGGCGGCGTCGCCTTCCTGCGACTGCTCCAGCAGCTGCCGCATCCAGGTGATCTTGCGGTCGAAGGCCTTTTCCGCGCCCTTGCCGCCTTCCTTGTACTTCCAGTGCGCGGCCACGCCGAGCTCGGCCTGCGCGTGCATCTCGTAGGTACGGATCTGGATCTCGACGGTGCGCCCTTCCGGGCCGACCACCGCGGTGTGCAGCGAGCGGTAGTCGTTGGCCTTGGGCCGGGCGATGTAGTCGTCGAACTCGCTGGGGATCGGCGCCCACAGCGCGTGCACCACGCCCAGCGTGGCGTAGCAGGCGGCCACGTCCTCGACCATCAGCCGCACCGCGCGGATGTCGTACAGCTGGTCGAACGCCAGCCGCTTCTTCTGCATCTTCCGCCAGATGCTGTAGATGTGCTTCGGGCGGCCGCTGACCTCGGCGTCGATGCCCTGCGCGGCCAGCGCCTGCGACAGCGTGCGCTTGACCGACTCGATGTAGCGCTCGCGCTCCACCCGTGTCTCGTCCACCTCGCGGGCGATGCGGCGGTAGGTGTCCGGCTCCAGGTTGCGGAACGCCAGGTCCTCCAGCTCCCACTTCAGCTGCCAGATGCCGAGCCGGTTGGCCAGCGGCGCGTGGATGTCGCGGGTGAGCTGGGCCAGCGCGCGGCGCTCGGATTCGGGCAGGCCGGTGGCCGCGCGCATCTTCGCCAGCTGCCGCGCCAGCAGGATCGGCACCACCCGCAGGTCGTGGATGATCGCCAGCAGCAGCCGGCGCAGGCCCTCGCTGTTGCGCCCGGCCTCGCGCCCGGCGTGCAGCGCCCAGACCTGGTCGGCTGCGTCCTGCCCGTCGAGCAGCCCCTCCACCGCCTGGCGCCGCTGGGCGCTGTCCCAGGGCAACGCGCCGATGCGCGGGCGCAGCGTCGGCAGGTCGAACAGCAGCGCCGCCGCCAGGGTGCCCTCGTCGGCCGAAAGCAGCGCCAGCGCGTCGAGCGTGTCGGCCAGCACCGGCCAGGCCACGTCGGCGCCGGCATGGTCCTGCCACTCGCGTACCAGCGCCTCGCCCAGCGCGGCGGACAGCGCCGCCATCGAAGGACGTTGCAGGAGGGCTTGCAGGCGCTCGGGGGACTGGCGATTCACGGCGGATCTACGGCCAAAACGGATGCGACTACACTATCGCCCATCCAACCCCGGGAACAATCGTCATGCGTATTTCTCGCGTCCTCCTTGCCACCGCCATCGCCTTCGCGATGGCCGCGCCCGCGCTGGCGCAGCGCACGGTCTCCGGCGACCTGCAGCAGCAGATGACCCCGGCCGAATTCAAGGCCGCCGGCCTGGACAAGCTCGACGCGCAGGAACTGGCCTCGCTCAACGACTGGCTGCAGGGCAAGGTCCGCGAGGAAACCGCGGTGGCGCTGGAGAAGGCCAAGGAAGAAGGTCGCCAGGAAGTCATCGTCAAGAACCGCGGCTTTCTCGACTTCGGCTCCAAGGAACCGATCGAGAGCACCCTGGTCGGCGAGTTCCGCGGCTTCGGCAAGGGCCAGAAATACCTGCTCGCCAACGGCCAGGAGTGGGAGCAGACCGAGCCGGCCAGCCTGGCCGGCGTACGCAAGGACGCGCCGAAGGTGACGATCCGTCCCGGCATCGCCGGGGTCTGGTACCTGCAGGTCCAGGGCTACAACACCCAGGCCAAGGTCCGCCGCGTCAAATAGGCGCGCGATGGACGGTACCGGCACCGCCCTCGCGCAACGGGGCGCTGCAGGTCGTGCGTCGGCGCTTTCGCGTCAGCGACGGCCGGTTCAGCGTGCCGGAGGAGGACTTCGCCGGCAACGGCGGGGTGGCGTTGTCGGCCGGCACCGGAGCGACGAGATGGCGGTGGTCGACGCCGAGGGCCACGTGCGCGGCGTGTTCTGCGGGGCTTGGTGCACAAGCGCTATGCCGGATGCGCGAGCGCGTCGAGGCGGTTGAGGGCGCTGCGGTTGAGGGCGCTGCGGACGGGCCTCCACCCGCTCACGCCGCGCGCAGCGCGCTCACCCGTTGCGCCAGCTTCTTGGCCGAGATGCCGGACTTGGCCCCCAGTTCCTGCGCGAACATCGATACCCGCAATTCCTCCAGGTCCCAGCGCAGTTCCTGCCATTGCGGCCGTCCCTGCAATCCCTGCGCGGCGGCATCGTCGAGCGCGTCGACGAACGGCTTGATCTCGAGCATGCGCGCCTGGTCGCGCGAGGGATCGCGCTTGGCGCGTTCGGTGCGCAGGATCATCGCCTTGAGGTAGCGCGGAAACTGCGCCAGCGCCGCGGCCGGGGTCTGCCGCAGGAATCCCGGGTGTACCAGCGCGGCGAGCTGCCGTTCCATGTCGTCCAGGTTGCCGCGCGCCCAGCCCATCAGCGGCGCTTCCAGCAGCGGCTTCAGTTCGGCCACCGCCGACAGGATGCTCTCGGCCAGCCCGAGCCGCTCCATCGCCTCGCCGAACAGGCGCTTGCCGGCGTCGTCGCGGCGCTGCGCGAACGCCGCCGGGTCGCGGATCCCGGCCAGGCCGTCGGCCAGCACCGCGTTCATCGCCGCATCGACCAGGTCGCCGCGCAGGCG
>DNXT01000404.1:3451-3760 GCA_003505795.1 Lysobacteraceae bacterium
GACCAGGTCGCCGCGCAGGCGTTCCTGGGACTCGATGGCGGCGTACAGCAACCCGGTCTTCGGCGATACCGGCAGTTGCTTGCGCGCCTGCTTGAGCTTGTCGGCCAGCGCGATCTCCAGCAGCCGGCGCACGCCGTGCGGGTGCGCCTGCGCGGCCTCGTTGCGGTCGGCGAAGATCCGCAGCGCCGCGCTGTCGCCCTCGTCGACCAGGGCCGGATAGGCCGGCACCCCGGCCTCGCCCGGCACCTGTACCGGAATCGGCGCGGCCGGGAATTCGCGCAACCCCTCGGCCGCCAACTCGCGGCCGGC
>DNXT01000403.1 GCA_003505795.1 Lysobacteraceae bacterium
CGCCGAGACGCCCGCCGCCGCCGGCTTCGACCCGCTGGCATTGTTCGCGCCGCTGCAGCTGCCCGATCCGGCCAACGCCTATCGCAGCGGCAGCGGCGTGCCGGGACCGCTGTTCTGGCAGAACCGCGCCGACTACGACCTGCAGGCCACGATCGATCCGGTCGCGCACACCCTGGACGGCCGCGCCACCATCCGCTACACCAACTACAGTCCGGACGTCCTGGACGTGCTGTGGCTGCAACTGGACCAGAACCTCTATCGCGCCGACTCGCGCGCCGCCGCGCTGCATCCGTCGCGCCGCAGCCGCTTCACCGGCGGCATGCACATCGTCTCGGTGGAGGTCGAGGCGTCGGGTAAGCGCCAGCCGGCGAAGTTCGTGGTCGACGACACCCGCATGCGCGTGGACCTGCCGCAGCCGCTGGCCGGCGGCGGCAAGGCGCTGAAGCTGCACGTGGCCTACGACTACGCGATCCCCGGGACCTGGGGCGGGCGCACCGCGGTCACCCCGACCCGCAACGGCGAGATCTTCGAGATCGCGCAGTTCTATCCGCGCATGGCGGTCTACGACGACCTGCGCGGCTGGGATAGCCAGCCGTACCTGGGCTCGGAGTTCTACCTGGAATACGGCAGCTTCGATTACGCGGTGACGGTGCCGTGGAACTTCCTGGTCGCCGGTTCCGGCGAACTGGTGAATCCGCAGCAGGTGCTGACCCGCACCCAGCAGCAGCGGCTGCAGCAGGCCCGCGCCAGCGATGCCACGGTGATGATCCGCACCCCCGGCGAAGTTGCCGACCCGGCCAGCCGCCCGACCGGCAGCGGCACCCGGACCTGGCGCTTCCACATGGACCACACCCGCGACGTGGCCTTCGCCGCCTCGCCGGCGTTCGTGTGGGACGCGGCGCGCATCCGGCTGCCGCAGGGCGGGCAGTCGCTGGCGATGTCGGTCTACCCGGTGGAAGGCGCGGCCAACTGGACGCGCTCCACCGAGTACGTGAAGGGCGCGATCGAGCACTTCTCGCGGTGGTATCCGTACCCGTGGCCGGCGGCGGTGAACCTGGGCGGCCACGGTGCCGGCATGGAGTACCCGGGGATCGTGTTCGACGGCTACGAGGACAGCGGCAAGCCGCTGTTCTGGATCACCGCGCACGAACTGGGACATGGCTGGTTCCCGATGATCGTCGGCTCCAACGAGCGCCGCCATGCGTTCATGGACGAGGGCTTCAACACCTTCATCGACGTCTACGCGTCGGACGCCTTCAACAACGGCGAATACGCGCCCAAGCGCGACAGCGAGTACGCGCCGGGCGGCGGCAATCCGGTCGAGGAGATCCTGCCGCTGCTGGCCGACGCCGACGCGCCGACGCTGATGGACGTCGCCGACGCCACCAGCGAGAAGTACCGCCACCCGTCGACCTACTTCAAGGGCGCCCTGGGCCTGGTGCTGCTGCGCGAGCAGATCCTCGGCCCGGAACGGTTCGATCCGGCCTTCCGCAAGTACATCGCGACCTGGGCCTACAGGCACCCGACGCCGTCGGACTTCTTCCGCCTGATGCAGAGCGAGGCCGGCGAGGACCTGTCGTGGTGGTGGCGCGGCTGGTACTTCAACAACTGGCAGCTGGACATGGGCATCAGGGAGGCCCGCTACGTGGACCACGACCCGGGCAAGGGCGCGGTGGTCACGCTGTCGAGCCGGCAGAAGCTGGTGATGCCGGCGACGCTGCGGGTGGACCTGGCCGACGGCAGCCATCTCGACCGCCGCATTCCGGTCGAGACCTGGATGCAGAAGGCGGCGCCGGAGGTGATCCTGCCGACGACGCAGAGGATCCTGCACGTGACCCTGGATCCGGACGCGAAGCTGCCCGACGCCGACCGCAGCGACAACCGCGTCGACGTGCTGGGCTGAGCGATGGCGGGGTCCATGCCGGGCCATGCCCGGCGCTGACCTGCCGGACCGCCGCGGCGAAGGCGCCGATCAGATCGTTTTCGCTTGATGTTTGCAGATTCCTGGCTGTCGTAGGAGCGACTGAAGTCGCTCCTACGGTGAACAGCCAGTGGTAAACATCCAAGACGAAACTGCTCCAGTGCGTGGAGCGTTCTTCCCTCGTGCCCCTTGCGCCACGGTCAGGGAAGGATCTGCCGCTTCTCGGCTTCCTCGACCAGGCGTTCGGCGTCGCGCGGCAGCAGGAAACGCTCGGCGACCAGTTCCGACGCGGCCTTGCGGACCGCGCGGACGTAGCCCTGCTGGCTGCCGTACAGCGATTCCAGCGACGGGCGGGTGTCGCCGGCGGCCTTGCGCGCGGCCTCGGTCGCATGGAACGGGATGAAGCTGCCGCGCAGGTTGGACAGGTCCTCGATCCCGGGGCGGGCCACGTAGTTGAACTCGATGCTGGTGCCCAGCGGCGCGCGTGCCTCCACGCTGTGGATGCCGGCGCGGGCCAGCCCGGTATGCGGATCGACCTGCGGCACCCGCATGGCGTAGCGGCGTCCGGTGTCGAGCGGGGGCAGCCGCGTGGCGATGCCGGATTCGTCCTGCGCGCGGAACGCGGGGCCGAAGTCGAGCACCGACATCCGGTTGATCCAGCCGCGGTATTCGAACGCCGGGATCGGCACCGGCCGGCCTGCCGCGTCGGGCCAGGACAGGCCGCGCATCGTCGGCCAGCGCAGCGCTTCCGGTGCCACCAGGGTGCCGTCGGCGATGCGCGGGATCTGGCTGGGCGGCGGCGGGGTTCCCGCGCGCACCCAGTCCTCCAGCGCCACGAACAATGCACGGAAAGTGTCGTTAAACTGCACCGCGGTGCCGCCCGGGTACACGTCCTGCGCCGGCCTGAACCGCACGTTCTCGGTGCCGCCCGGTCCGCCGTGCTGGCTGCTGGCGTAGTAGTAGATGCGCACCTCGTCCGGCTGCTGCAGGTCGCGGGTGCCGCTGGCGTCGCTCAACGCCGGTCCGCCCTGCAGCTGCCAGAACTCGGTGCCGGACAGCCCCAGGAAGAACTTGGGGCAGGTGCCGGTGGCGGCGCAGCGGGTCATCAGGCCGCCCTTGCGGCCGGTCAGGCCGTCCACGTAGTCCGGGTCGAACGCGCGCGGCGCCATGTGGCCGAACGCGGTGTGGTCGGTGCGCAGGCCGCCGCCGCTGCCGGCCACGGCGAAGCGGGTGTTGAAGTTGGCCAACCGCGCCGCGACCTGCGCGTAGATGCCGTCGAACACGCGGCCACCGCCGAGCGACTGGTTGAAGCCCAGGTGCATGAAGGTCTTCATCGCGTTGCCGGACTGCGAGGTGCCTTCGGCGATGGCGTGGCGGATATGTCCGGCCAATGGATTGGCATGGCCTGCGCCGTCGGTGCGGGCGTCGCGGAAGAAGCTCACCACGTCGCGCAGCGCGGCCAGGCCCACGCCCATCACCTTCGGGTCCTTGGCCGTGTACACCAGTTCGTAGAGATAGCGCGGATCGAAGCCGCCGCGCAGGCAGATGCTGGCCGGATCCGGCGTGCCGGGAAACGGCTCGGCCGCGGAACAGCGCGCGAACGCCCAGTCGCCGGCGGCGATCGGCTCGCGCGGGTCGCCTTCGTTCACGCGTCGGGTGAGCGTCTGCCCCGGCCGGGTGGTGTCCAGCTCGACCGGCGCGTACGGCAGCATCGAATTGTTGAAGGCGCCGCCGGGCAGGGGCATCGCCGCGGCGTTCGCCTCCGGCACCAGTTCGGTGCGGTAGCTGCCGGTGATGCTGGAACCGTCCGGGTGGTAGGCCACCGGGACCGTCAGCGTCAGCCGCTGCGGCGAGCTCTTGGGCACGTCGCCCTGCCATGCGGCGTAGAGCATCACCATGCCGCGCTCGAAGAACACCGCGTCGCCGGGCGTGCGCACCGGATCGACCATGGTCAGGATGTTGCCGCGATTGGGCGCGTCGTAGCGCAAGGTGCCGCTGGCGCGGCGCATGTCTTGCGGCTTGAGCATCACGAATTCGGAAGCGTACTCGACCATGCCGCGTGCGTTGGTGCGTGCCAGCGCCAGGTCCTGGATCAGCGCGTTGCGCGCATCGCGCGGATCGACTTCGCCGTGCACCACGCCGGTGAGCTTCTCGTAGCGGCCCACCTTGCCGTAGCGGCCGGGCAGCGCCTCGCGCGAGGTGATCTCCAGGGTGATGCGCGGCGCGTCGGCGGCCGCGGCCGATTCGGCCTGCGCTCCCGCGGAGCAGGCCAGCAAGGCCAATGCGACCGACCATGTACGCACACGAAGCAGGGTCATCGTACCCATCCCTCCCAGGATCCTCGCCTGCCGCCGAGCTTACCGCGTGCGAGCCGCCGCCGGGCCGCCGCGGCGGCTTCGATCAGGCAGGCCCATCGGCGTCCTCGCCCCGGCCGCGCCGCCAGACGTGGCCATCCTCGCGCGCCGGCACCGCGTGGCGATACCGAAGCGTGCGCTGCGGATTCCACTCGTCGTCGTCCGCGTCTTCGACGCCACCATGCCGATGCGGCACGCCGTAGCTGCAGCGCATGCAATAGTGGACGTGGCCGGAGTATCGGGCAGGGCGCGGCTCGGCGATGGCGCGCGCCTGCGTATGCGTGGCGCGTCATCGCCGTCGCGCATCGGTTGCATGCGCGACGGGGCGGCGCTTGCCGCCGGAGGCCGGGCAACGGTCAGGCGGATTTCCGCAGCGGCGTGTTGCCGAGCTTCTCGATGATGCCGCCGGCGCGCTCGAAGGCCTCGAGCTGATCCTGCAACTGGCGGTGCGCGGCGTGTTTGTTCTCGCGCGGCTTGGAGTAGATGAGGGTGGGCGGAACGGCCTTGGTGCTGCGGAGTGTCGTCATCGGTGCCTCGTGCTGTCTCGATGCCAGATATGACATCGGCCATGTGGCAGCGCCGTGAATACCGGCCGGACTTGCGCCGGTCTAGGACGGCTCCGCTTGGCCCCTGTCATCGCGCGACGGAGCGCAACGGCTGCACGCCGGCCGGCGACGGACCGGCAGGCGGCGTGCCG
>DNXT01000402.1 GCA_003505795.1 Lysobacteraceae bacterium
AACAGCAACAGCAACAGCAACTCCGCTGCGCTGTCGTCAGGGGTAATCCACCGGCTTGGGTGCCGGTTGCTCGGGCAGGGGGATGAACTCCTTGTCGTCGCCGGGGATGGTGCCGAAGCGGCCGGCGCGCCAGTCTTCCTTGGCCTGCTCGATCCGCTCCTGCGAGCTGGAAACGAAGTTCCACCACAGGTGGCGCGGGCCGTCCAGCGGTTCGCCGCCCATCAGCATCGCCTTGACCGGGGTCCTGGCGCGCAGCCGGCCGCGCGCGCCGGGCTCGGGGATCACCAGGTGCTGGACCGGGAGATCGACGCCGTCTAGCTGGGCCTCGCCTTCGAGCAGGTAGAGCGCGCGCTGGACGTGGCCGGCGTCTAGATCGAGCTCGGCGTCAGGCTGCAGGTCGATGGCGACGTTGAGGGTGTCGGCGAACACCCGCACCGGCGATTCCTCGCCGTAGGCGCGGCCGGCGATCACCCGCAGCCAGGCGCCGGCGCGGCGCTGCTGCGGCAGGGTGTCGGCGGCATGGTGGTAGAACGCCGGCGCGGTCTCCTCGGCCGACTTCGGCAGCGCCAGCCAGGTCTGCATGCCGTGCAGCGGATGTTCGCGCGCTCGCTCGGGCGGCGGCGTGCGTTCGGAATGGGCGATGCCGCGGCCGGCGGTCATCCAGTTGACGTCGCCGGGGCGGATCACCTGGTCCGAGCCGAGCGTGTCGCGGTGGCCGATCTCGCCCGACCACAGGAAGGTGACCGTGGCCAGGCCGATGTGCGGATGCGGGCGCACGTCGATGCCGTGGCCGGGCTCGAGGATCGCCGGTCCCATGTGGTCGACGAACACGAACGGGCCGACGCTGCGCGCCTGGATGCTGGGCACGGCGCGGCGTACCTGCAGGCCGCCGATGTCGTGGACGCGGGGAGCGATGATCGTGGTCATGGCGAAGGCTCGTGACGGGGAAAGCCAAGCTTCGCACGCGCCCGCGCGCGGCGCGCCGGGGAACCGGCAAGACGGAATGTTCCAGCCGCGCCGGCGCCGCCGTCCCGGCTACAGCAGCGGCGCCGGAGCGTCCAGCGCGATCTCGCCGCGCCGCGAGGCGAGCCGGTCGGCGTAGCGGGTCGGTTCCGGCAGCCGATAGCTGCCGAGCGTGCGCAGGGTCCAGGCCAGCGCGCCGTCCAGCGACACCCGGTGGCCGGGCGAGACGATCAGCGGATTGCAGCGTGGCTTGCTGCGCAGCGCCCAGCCGACCGGCTGGCCGTGCAGCACGATCGGCGTGCGGTCGCCGCGCTCGGGCCCGGGCGGGTCGAAACGGCCGGCCAGCGGCTTCTTGGCCACGCCGATGCAGGCCAGGCCGGTGGCGACGCCGAAGTGCGCGGCGATGCCGAGCCGGCGCGGGTGGGCGATGCCCTGGCCGTCGATGAATACCAGGTCGGGGGTGCGCGTGAGCTGCGCCAGCGCCTGGATCAGCGCCGGCAGCTCGCGGAAGCTGAGCAGCCCCGGCACGTACGGCATCGTCGTGGCCACGCGCGCGACCTGCAGTTCGAGCGGCTGCAAGGTGGCGGCGTCGAGCAGCACCGCGGCGGCGCGGGTGGTGGCGCCGTCGTCCTCGAAGCCGACGTCGAACCCGGCCAGCAGCGCCGGCGGGTCGGGGAAGCGGTCTTCCAGCAGCACCTGCGCGGCCAGTTGCTGCTGCAGGGCGCGGGCGTTGGCGATGCTGCCGTCCCAGCCGGGGAATACGGGAGAAGGAGAGGTGGTCATGGCCACAGCATGCCGCCATCGCGGTGGCGGCGTCGTGAGCCCCGGCGCGGAGGCTGCCGCTACAATCGGTCCTCTCACCCGCCGCATCCGGAGACCCGTAGTGACCCGCAAACTCGTACTGCTGCGCCATGGCCAGAGCCAATGGAACCTGGACAACCGCTTCACCGGCTGGGTCGACGTGGACCTGACCGAGCAGGGGCGCTCGGAAGCGGCCGCGGCCGGCAAGCTGATGAAGGACGAAGGCCTGCAGTTCGACGTCGCCTACACCTCGGTGCTCAAGCGCGCGATCCACACCCTGCAGGGCGCGCTGAAGGAACTGGACCAGGACTGGCTGCCGGTGCACAAGAGCTGGCGCCTCAACGAGCGCCACTACGGCGCCCTGCAGGGCCTGGACAAGGCCGAGACCGCGGCCAAGCACGGCGAGGAGCAGGTCAAGATCTGGCGCCGCTCCTACGACATCCCGCCGCCGCCGATGGACCCGGAGGATCCGGGCCACCCGGCGCACGACCGCCGCTACGCCAGGCTCGACCGCAACGCGCTGCCGGCCACCGAGTCGCTGGCGACCACGCTCGAGCGCGTGCTGCCGTACTGGCACGACGCGATCGCACCGGCGCTGAAGGACGACAGGACCGTGCTGGTCACCGCCCACGGCAACTCGCTGCGCGCGCTGTACAAGTACCTCAACGGCGTGGGCAAGGAAGAGATCCTGGAGCTCAACATCCCGACCGGCATCCCGCTGCTGTTCGAGCTGAACGACGACTTGACGGTGCAGTCGTTCCGCTACCTGGGCGACCCGGAAGCGGCCCGGCGCGCCGCCGAGGCGGTGGCCAACCAGGGCAAGGCGAAGTAGGCGCCGCGCACGATCACGATGGGAGAAACCCGGCTTCGGCCGGGTTTTTTCGTTGGCCCTGTCCGCAACGGGTTGTGCTCCGTGGGCTGGGCGTCCAGCCCACCGGCCTGCCGGCAAAGCGTCGGGACTGAAGTCCCTCCCACACCACGGCGCCGGTGGCAGGGCGAGGCGGGGAATCGCCCGCATCGGACGCGGACCGAGCCGTCTCGTTTCCGGGGCCGGGCGCGGCCGCTGCCGTGCCGGGACCGCCGGGCGGACGCCATGCGCAACCATTGCGGTAGTCAACTAACGCTGTTAGATTCGCGCCACCTAACAGCGTTAGTCGGCCGTGGCATGGGTGCGTCGATCAGTCGGGAGCAAATAGTCGCGGCGGCATTCCGGCTCCTTGACGAGGTCGGGATCGACGGCGTGAGCCTGCGCAAGGTGGCATGCGGCCTCGGCATCCGCGCGCCGTCGCTGTACTGGCACTTCAAGAGCAAGCAGGCGCTGGTCGACGCGATGGCCGATGCGCTGATCGGCGACGTGGCGCGCGCGATTCCCGCCGGCCAGTCCTGGCGCGCGACGCTGCAGCAGATCGCGCGCGAGTCGCGCCAGGGCTTCAAGTCGCATCGCGACGGCGCGCGCGTCTACGCCGGCACGTTCGTCGCCAGCGAGAACGTGCTGCGCCTCGGCGAGGCGACGATCTCCGCGCTCGTCGGCGCGGGGGTGACGGTGGCGTTCGCCGCGACCACCGCGTTCGACCTGATGTACTACGTGCTCGGGTTCGTCATCGAGGAGCAGTCGCTGCCTGCCGATCGCGGCGAGATCGAGCGCGTGCGCAAGCTGTTCATGGCGCTGGCCCAGGAGCGGTTCCCGTACTGCTGGCAGGCGCGCCACGTCCTGGCCGAGCCCGCGTTCGACCCGCGCTTCGAGAAGGGCCTGGACCTGCTGCTCGACGGCGTGGAGCAGCACATCGCGAGGACGACGGCAGCCCCGGGCTGATCCGCGCAACGCACGGATCGTCCCCTCGCAACCCAGGCACCGATCCTTCTCCGAGCCGGCAACGCGCCGGTCCCCCAACAGACAGACAAAACCACCTTTCAGGCCGACCATGCGCGCAAAACCATCCAGTGGGTTCGTATTGACCGTCGTATGCCTGCTGCTTTCGGGCTGCGGCGCGGGAGACGGGCCGGGCGAGGAACAGGCTGCCTCGGCCATGGCGGTGACGCTGACGGAGGCGAAGACGCAGCCGCTCGCGCGCGCCGTGAGCGTGTCCGGCCCGGTGTCCGCGTACGAGGAGATGCAGCTCGGCGTGGAGCTGAGCGGGCAGCGGGTGACCGCGCTGAACGTCGATGTCGGCCAGCAGGTGAAGGCGGGCCAGGTGCTGCTGCAGCTGGACCATCGCACGCTGGACAGCGAGCTGGCCCAGGCCGAGGCCTCGATGCGGCAGGCGCAGGCCTCGCTGGAGCTGGCGCGGGCCCAGCGCGAGCGCGGCGAGAAGCTGTCGGCCGGGCAGCTGATCAGCCTCGGCGACCTCGACGAGCTGCGCGCCGCGCACACCCAGGCGCAGGCGCAGCTGGAGATCGGAAGA
>DNXT01000260.1 GCA_003505795.1 Lysobacteraceae bacterium
CGACCACCTTGTTCATGCGCTCCATGCTCAGCACCAGCTCGCCGTTGGCCGCCACCGCGCCGCCGGACAGGCCGGTGCGCCCGCCCGAGGGCACGATCGCGACCGCATGCCGGTTGGCCCAGCGCACCACCGCCTGCACTTCCTCCACCGTCGCCGGCAGCGCGATCGCCAGCGGCGCCGGCGTCCAGCGCCGGGTCCAGTCGCGCCCGTAGTGCTCCAGGTCGGCCGGATCGGTCTTCAGGCGCAGGCCGTGGACGGCCTGTTCGAGCGAGGCGATGCGTGGATCGGTCATGCGCAAGAGGCGGCTGGGCAAGGCGCCACAGCGTGCCAGCGAACGCCGCGGGCGTCCAGCGACGCCGGCGTCGCGGCGCGGCCGATCGATTCACCTGAAACGGTTGCGGCGCAATGCGCGCGCGGCATGCGGCAACGCACCAGGCGGCGCCGCATCTGGCATAGTGAACGGCCCAATCTGCCGACGGCGCCGCTCCACGTCATGTCCCCGAAGAAGACCTCGTTCCCGAAGCAGGACATCCGCGTCCTGCTGCTCGAAGGCATCAGCCAGACCGCCATCGACACCTTCCGCGCCGCCGGCTACTCGCAGATCGAGCTGCACGCCAAGTCGCTGCCGGAAGCGGAACTGAAGGCGCGCATCGCCGAGGCGCACATCGTCGGCATCCGCTCGCGCACCCAGCTCGGCGCCGACGTGCTCGCCCACGCCAAGCGCCTGATCGCGGTGGGCTGCTTCTGCATCGGCACCAACCAGGTCGACCTGGAAGCGGCGGAGCTGGCCGGCATCCCGGTGTTCAACGCGCCCTACTCCAACACCCGCAGCGTGGCCGAGCTGGTGATCGCCGAGGCGATCCTGCTGATGCGCGGCATCCCGCAGAAGAACGCCGAATGCCACCGCGGCGGCTGGTCGAAGTCGGCCGCCGGCAGCCACGAGACCCGCGGCAAGACCCTGGGCATCATCGGCTACGGCCATATCGGCACCCAGGTCGGCGTGCTGGCAGAGGCGCTGGGCATGCAGGTGCTGTTCCACGACGTGGAGGCCAAGCTGTCGCTGGGCAACGCGCGCGCCGCGGCGGACCTGGACGAGCTGCTCGCGCAGGCGGACGTGGTGACCCTGCACGTGCCGGAGGTGGCCTCGACCCGCAACATGATCGGCGCCGCCCAGATCGCGCGGATGAAGCCGGGCGCGCACCTGATCAACGCCTCGCGCGGCACCGTGGTGGACATCAACGCGCTCGACGCCGCGCTCGCCTCCGGGCATCTCGGCGGCGCCGCGGTGGACGTGTTCCCGGTCGAGCCCAAGGGCAACGGCGACGTCTTCGAGTCGCCGCTGACCGCGCACGACAACGTGATCCTGACCCCGCACGTCGGCGGCAGCACGCTCGAGGCGCAGGACAACATCGGCATCGAGGTGGCGGCCAAGCTGGTGCGCTACAGCGACAACGGCAGCACCCTGTCGGCGGTCAACTTCCCCGAGGTCACCCTGCCTGAACACGCCGAGAGCCTGCGCCTGCTGCACATCCACCGCAACGTGCCGGGCGTGCTGTCGCAGATCAACGAACTGTTCTCGCGCCACAACGTCAACATCGACGGCCAGTTCCTGCGCACCGATGCCAAGGTCGGCTACGTGGTCATCGACATCGGCGCCGGCGAGGAGCAGGCGACCCTGCTCAAGGACGAACTGGCGCGCATCCCGGGCACCTTGCGTACCCGCATCCTGTACTGAGCCGGCCCTCGCCGGCCCTGCGGGCAGCTTCTCCCGCTCGCGGGAGAAGGCCGGCATCGCCGGCGTGCAACAAGCAAGGCATCAGCGATGCCGGCAGCCGAACCGGGGACATGCATCCACGTCCTGTGATGCCGTTCTTGAGGCGGCGCGCCGATGGTCCAAAGTCCGCTTGGAAGACTGGTTTCGGCCAAACGTGGACGCTCGGCCGCGGAGGTCAAGCCCCGAAACCAGTCGGCGTCCGAAAACCGCCGAGCTCTTGCGCAATCAGTCGGGCGACTTCGATCGTGGTCCGGTCGCCGTACTCCGGGCCGATGATCTGCAGACCGATCGGAAGTCCATCGCGCGACAATCCGCTGGGAAACGCAGTGCTCGGCAAGTAGGCGACGGTCGCAAGGCCTACCCAGAAATAGTGTTCGTAGTGCGATGTCATGGCCGTGTCGACGGCGAGCACTCGCTCAAGCTTGGGCCGGTGGTCGTGTGCGTAGGCCGTCGTTGCGGAAATCGGGCAGATCACCACATCCCAATCGTCGAAGAAGGCGCGCCACCGGAGTCGGTACTGGGTCCGCGCTTCGTCGTGATCGGACCAGCTCCGATGATCCAGGACGCGGGCGCGCGTGAGGACCGCCAACGGCGACGCGTCGTTCGCTTCGAGCGCTGCAGCCGCCCGCTGGGTACCGGCGTAGTACGCATCGGGAAGGTTGGCGAGTCCTGTCGATCCCAACAGGCTCAGGTAGGTGTTGTACGCGTCCCTGGGAGAGATGTGGGGGCGCGCCAGATCGGAGACGACCGCGCCCGCCCGGGCGAGAACGTCTCCGACTGCCTGCACGCGATCCGATATCTCGGCGGATGTGGGAACGGAATCTTCCTTCGGCCAGATCGCAACGCGCAGGCCCCGCAGGGTGCGCGCCTTCGGCGGTGGAAGCGCCAGTCTCCAGCCCGGCGACCGGAACCGGTCGGGACCCGCAACGACCTCCAGGGCCAGTTCCAGATCTTCCCCACTTCGCGCCATTGGCCCGACGACGTTCAGATCCGGCGCGGAGACGACGCCAGGAGGACTGTGGCCGTGCGTCGGCACGATGCCATAGGTGGGCTTGTGCCCATACACACCGCAGAAGTGGGACGGATTCCGGATCGACCCGCCGATATCGGAGGCGAATTCCAGGCCGGTCAGGCCGGCCGCCAGCGCGGCGGCCGATCCGCCGGAGGATCCGCCCGGCGACCGCTCCGTGTCCCAGGGGTTGCGGGTGGTCCCGTAGATGTCGTTGTAACTCTGCCAGTCGCCGAGCCGCAGCGGGACGTTCGTCTTCCCCATGACATGGGCGCCGGCCGCCTTCAGGCGCTCGACGACCGTTGCGTCGTTCCGGGCGAGGTGGTCCCGATGCTCCGGCACGCCCCATGTCGTGGGCAACCCGGATACGTCGAAGGTTTCCTTGATCGTCATCGGGACACCGTGCAGCGGCCCCGATCGGTGTCCCCGGGCAAGCGACGCATCGGCTAGCTTCGCCGCTTCCAGCGCCCGCTCGAAGTCCCTCACCACGACGGCATTCAACGCTTCGTCGAACCGTTCGATGCGCTCGATGTAGTACCGGGTGAGTTCGAGCGAGCTGATCTGTTTTCGCTGGATCAGCTGCGCCAGCTCGGTCGCCGACGAAAACGCCAGTTCTCCGGATGCGAGACCATTCCGCACAGATGCGGTGGAAGGGGCGCAGGATGAATCCACGGTGCCGTCCGGCGCCCCAAGAAGGTTCCGCTTGGAAGTCGGATGCATGATGGCCCTGTCTGTAGGTCGGCGGTTTTCGATCAAGAGGCTTCTGCCCCTGATTCTTGCGTGTCCTGCATCGCCGGAATTCTAACGGAAGCGCAAGTGGCCGAAACGGGTCGTAAGCGGCCAACTCAAGACGCCCCCAGCCCTCCACGTCGCCGGATGGCGCCATCTAAGGCAGCAGTTCGCCGCGCAAGCCTTGGCTCAACAGATAATCGTCCGCCTTCAGGTACCACTGCTCGGGCCCCGACGCGACCGCCTCCATGTACAGGCCGCTCGCGTCCTCCCTGGGCGGGCGCTGGATGCTGACGATCGAGACGCCGTGGCCGGGACCGCTCAGCGCGAGCAGCGCCCGCATCACGGTGCGCGCGAGCTCGGCCGACGTCATCTGCTCGTCGACGGGGCGGAACGCCAGGCGGTAGGTGAAGGCGGGACCAGCGAGAGACATGGCAACGGGATCCGGTGGGCGCCCAAGGTTACAAAACCGCGGCGCGAGGGAACACTTCGCCCGGTCCGGAGGACCGCCGCGGCCCGATCCAGCGAGCCGTGCGCGGCGACGCGCGGCCCGTGCCGGGTTCGGCCGCGGTGCGGACGCCGTCCTGCATGCGGTCCGGCGCCGCCGCCACTGTCCGCTGCGGCGCACCGGCTGCCAGTCACAGGTGCCCGAGCCGGTCATCCCGCAGGCCGGGCCAGCCACTTGCTCGCCATGCGCCGCAGCGACGGATCCAGCCCGGGCTCGTCCAGCAACGCGGCCACCGGCCGCCACGCCAGCGCCAGCGACTCCGTGCTGACCGCGAACGCCTCGTCCTCGCCCGCGCGCACCACGTAGCGGGCGTCGTAGTGCCAGTGCCCGGGGACGTCGCCGCGTTCCGGTATCCAGTGCCGGTCCAGGTCGAAGATGCCGTCGCCGGCCAGTTCCAGGCCGCCGAGTCCGGATTCCTCCTCGGCCTCCTTCAGCGCCACCCGCGCCAGGTCGCGGTCGCCGTCGGCATGCCCGCCCAGCTGCAGCCAGCGGCCGAGCTTGCGGTGGTGGGTCAGCAGGGTGCGCTGGCCGTCGCGGCTGACCAACCACGAGGAACCGGTGAAGTGCCCGGACAGGCGTTCGCGCACGAACGGGTCGGCCGGGTCGGCCAGCAGTTCGATGAACGCGTCGGCGACCTCGCGCTCGGCCGGCCACCGTTCGCGGTAGCCGCGCAGCTGCGCCATGAGCTCCCGATCCAGCAGCGGATGCGCCGCGTTCCTGTCCATCCCGTCCGTCGCCTGCAAAGCCGGGGCGCATTATCGCCCCGGATGCTGCGCCTGCGCTTGTGGCGAACCGCCGGCTTTGGCAAGGTACGTCGCTTGCGTGCCTCTTCGGGGCGCCCGCACGCCATCTGTCACGCAGCGACCTGCCGCGTACCGCATACCTGGGGATTCACCGAATGCTGAAAGCTCTGTTGAGGGTCAAACCGGTCGAGCCGGCCGGGCATGTCGACGCCGGCGAACCGTTCGAAGGCAGCCTGGAAGGCGAAGCCACGCTGAAAAGGACCCTCACCGCCAAGCATCTGGTCATGCTCGGCATCGGCGCGGTGATCGGCGCGGGCATCTTCGTGCTCACCGGGCAGGCCGCGGCCAACCACGCCGGCCCCGCGGTGATGCTGTCGTTCGTGTTCGCCGGCGTCGCCTGCGCCTTCGCCGGCCTGTGCTATGCCGAGTTCGCGGCGATGATGCCGGTCTCCGGCAGCGCCTATTCCTACTCGTACACCACCCTCGGCGAAGGCGTGGCCTGGTTCATCGGCTGGTGCCTGGTGCTGGAGTACCTGTTCGCCGGCTCCTCGGTCGCGGTCGGCTGGTCGGCCTACCTGATCAGCTTCCTCACCGGCACCCTCGGGCTGCCGTTCCCGGCCGAGCTGGCGAACGCGCCGCTGGCCTGGACCGGGCATGCCTTCGTCGCCTCCGGCGGGATCGTCAACCTGCCGGCGGTGCTGATCGTCGCCGCGGTCAGCGGCCTGTGCTACGTCGGCGTCACCCAGTCGGCGTTCGCCAACGCGATCGTCGTGGCGATCAAGATCGCGGTGATCTGCCTGTTCGTCGGCTTCGGCGTGGCCTACATCAACCCGGAGAACTGGCACCCGTTCATCCCCGAGAACACCGCGCCGGGCGTGTTCGGCTGGAGCGGCGTGTTCCGCGCCGCCTCGATCGTGTTCTTCTCCTACATCGGCTTCGATGCGGTCTCCACCTCCGCCGGCGAGACCAAGGACCCGCAGAGGAACATGCCGATCGGCATCCTCGTCTCGCTGGCGATCTGCACGGTGATCTACATCATCGTCTGCGCGGTGCTGACCGGGCTGATGCCCTACACCCAGCTGGGCACCGCCAAGCCGGTGGCCACCGCGCTGGAGGCACACCCGCAGCTGGCCTGGCTGAAGACCGCGGTCGAGATCGGCGCGATCGCCGGCCTGTCCTCGGTGGTGCTGGTGATGCTGATGGCGCAGCCGCGCATCTTCTACACCATGTCCCGCGACGGCCTGCTGCCGCGCCTGTTCGGCAAGGTCCACCCGAAGTTCCATACGCCCTACGTCGGCACCATCTTCGTCGGCGTGGTCGCCGCGCTGCTGGCCGGCCTGATCCCGCTGAACGTGCTCGGCGAGCTGGTGTCGATGGGCACCCTACTCGCCTTCGCCACCGTCTGCGTCGGCGTGATGGTGCTGCGCTTCACCCGGCCGGAACTGCCGCGCCCGTTCCGGGTGCCGCTGGCGATGCTGATCTGCCCGCTCGGCGCGCTGGCCTGCCTGTTCCTGTTCCTGCAGGCGTTCCAGGAGCACTGGAAGGTGTTCGTCGGCTGGACCGTGATCGGCCTGTTCATCTATTTCGGCTACGGCATCCGCAACAGCCGGCTCGCCCGGCAGGGGTAACCGCGAGTCGCTCGCAAGCGCCCGCACCTCCGTGTGCGGGGATTCGACAGGCGAGTCCCTCGCAAGAGCCCGCACCTCCGTGTGCGGGGATTCGACTTCCGGCTCCCTCGCAAGAGCCGGTGCATCCACACGCGGGAATTCAACCGGAACCGCTCCATGTTCAAACAACTCTGGGCCACCAAGCACCCGCACGCCGCCCACGAAGACGCCGGCGGCCTCGGCCTGCAGCGCGCCCTCGGTCCCTGGGGCCTGACCGCGCTCGGCATCGGCGCGGTGATCGGCGGCGGCATCTTCGTCATCACCGGCCAGGCCGCGGCCGACCATGCCGGCCCGGCGATCATGCTGTCGTTCGTGCTCGCGGCGATCTGCTGCGCGTTCTGCGCGATGGCCTATGCCGAGTTCGCGGCGATGGTGCCGGTCTCCGGCAGCGCCTACACCTACACCTACGCCACCTTCGGCGAGCTGGCGGCCTGGTTCATCGGCTGGATGCTGGTGCTCGAATACGGCGTGTCCGCGTCCGCGGTCGCGGTCAGCTGGACTGGCTACTTCCTGAGCCTGCTGGACCACTTCGGCATCCACCTGCCGGCCGCGCTGGTCAACGCCCCGCTCGACGCCAGACTGCGGCCGACCGGCGCCATCGCCAACCTGCCGGCGGCGGCGATCGTGCTGCTGCTGACCTGGCTGTGCTACGTCGGCATCCGCAAGTCGTCGGCGATGAACATGGCGATGGTGGTGCTCAAGACCGGCCTGATCGTGCTGGTGATCGTGGCCGGCTGGAAGTACGTCGATCCGGCCAACTGGCATCCGTTCATCCCGGCCAACGAGGGCCCCGGCAAGTACGGCATGGACGGCGTGCTGCGCGGCGCGGCGATGGTGTTCTTCGCCTACATCGGCTTCGAGGCGGTGTCGGTGGCGGCACAGGAATCGCACCGCCCGCAGCGCGACCTGCCGATCGGCATGCTGCTGTCGCTGGTGATCTGCACCGTGCTGTACATCGCCATGGCCGCGGTGATGACCGGCCTGGTGCCCTACACCCTGCTCGGCACCGCCGAGCCGGTGGTGACCGCGGTGGCCGCGCATCCGCAGCTCGGCTGGCTGCGGGTGGTGGTGGAGGTCGGCGCGCTGATCGGCCTGTCCTCGGTGGTGCTGGTGATGATCATCGGCCAGCCGCGCATCTTCATGATCATGGCCCGCGACGGCCTGCTGCCGCGGGTGTTCACCAGGATCCACCCCAAGTACCGCACCCCGCACATCAACACCGTGATCACCGGCATCGGCATCGCCGTGCTGGCCGCGCTGTTCCCGCTCGACGTGCTGGGCGAGCTGACCTCGATGGGCACACTGATCGCGTTCGCCGCGGTCTGCGCCGGCGTGCTGATCCTGCGCCGCACCCAGCCCGACCTGCCGCGGCCGTTCCGGATGCCGGCGGCCTGGCTGATCTGCTCGGCCGGCGTGCTCAGCTGCTTGGCGCTGCTGTCGGCGATGACCGCGCACAACTGGATGCTGATGGGTTTCTGGACGATCGGCGGCTTCGTGATCTACTTCGGCTATGGATACCGCCACAGCCGCCTGCGCGGGTAGGCGGCGCCCCGCTTGCGCGGGCTGCGCCCCGGGTCCTGCCGCGCAAGACCCGGGCCCCGTGCTTCCGGCTCACCGGTCCCGCGCCTGCCGGCGCGCCCTCGACGGAAGGGGGCGCTTCCTCCCTTGGAGCGTGCCGGCACGAGCGGCATCGGTCGCGTTCCCGTATCCGTGCCTATCTGTCGAAGCCATGAACGAAAGTCATGAGCAGGCCGCGGAAGGGGGGCAGTAGAATATGCGGATGAACGCCATTCCCGTCTCCGTTCCCTACGACGCCGTACGCCTGCACGAGCTGGCGCAGCTGCTGATCGGCAACATCCGCGAACTGGCCCAGGCCGGCTGGACGCCGGCCACCAGCAGCAACTTCTCGCACCGCCTCGACGAGCGCCACGCCGCCATCACCGTGTCCGGACGCGACAAGGGGCGGCTGGTGGAAGACGACATCATGGTCGTGGACTTCGACGGCCAGGCGGTCGGGCGCCCGCTGCGGCCGTCCGCCGAGACCCTGCTGCACACCCAGCTGTACCGGCGCTTCCCGGAGATCGGCTGCGTGCTGCACACCCATTCGCCGGTGCAGACCGTGGCCTCGCGCCTGTTCGCCGGCGCCGGCCACATCCGCCTGGAAGGCTACGAGCTGCTGAAGGCGTTCGAAGGCAACACCACCCACGAGGCCGCGGTGGAGGTGCCGGTGTTCGCCAACACCCAGGACATGAACGTGCTGGCGGCACAGGTGGACGCGCTGCTGGACAAGCGCTGCATGTGGGGGTATCTCATCGACGGACACGGAATGTACGCCTGGGGCCGCAACATGGCCGAGGCCCGCCGCCACCTCGAGGCGTTCGAGTTCCTGCTGCACTGCGAGCTCGAGCTGATCAAGCTGCGCGGCCCGCGCTGAGTCGCGTTTCCTTCCCCCACTACATAGCCACCGCCATGAGCAGACTCCGCATCTTCGCCGACCGGCATCCCGACACCCCGCAGTTCGACAGCCGCGACGGCGAGCTGATCGCCGCCGAGCTGGGCAAGATCGGCGTCGTCTTCGAGCGCTGGAAGGCCAGCCAGCCGATCGAACCCGGCGCCGCCCCGGAACAGGTGATGGAAGCCTACCGCGCCGACATCGACCGCCTGGTCGCCGAGCGCGGCTTCAAGACCGTCGACGTGGTCAGCATCGCCCCGGACAACCCCAAGCGCGAGGAGATGCGCGCCAAGTTCCTCGACGAGCACTTCCACAAGGAAGACGAGGTGCGCTTCTTCGTGGCCGGCTCGGGCCTGTTCACGCTGCACGTCGAGGACAAGGTGTATGAGATCGAGTGCGTGAAGGACGACCTGATCGCCGTGCCCGACGGCACGTTGCACTGGTTCGACATGGGCGCCGAGCCGCACTTCGTGGCGATCCGCTTCTTCACCGAGCCGGACGGCTGGGTCGGCCATTTCACCGGCACCGACATCGCGCAAAAGTTCCCCCGCTACGAACCCGAGAAGAACCAGAAGGCGAGCTGACGATGACCCAACCGCAAGCGATCCTCACTGATATCGAAGGCACCACCAGCAGCATTTCGTTCGTCAAGGATGTCCTGTTCCCGTACGCGCGCCGGGCCATGCCCGATTTCGTGCACGAGCACGGCAACCACCCGCAGGTGCGGCACTGGCTGAACCAGGTCGCCGACGAGATCGGCGAGGACGTCGCCGATGAGACCATCATCGCCACGCTGCAGGCCTGGATCGACGAGGATCGCAAGCACACCGCGCTCAAGGCCCTGCAGGGCATGATCTGGGAGGACGGCTACCGCACCGCCGACTTCACCGCGCACATCTACCCCGACGCGGCGCGGCGCCTGCGCGAGTGGCACGCCGCCGGCATCCCGATCTACGTGTACTCCTCCGGCTCGGTGCCGGCGCAGAAGCTGTTCTTCGCCCACAGCGACGCCGGCGACCTCACCGGCCTGGTGTCGGGCTGGTTCGACACCGAGATCGGCGGCAAGCGCGAGAGCAACAGCTACCGGCGCATCGCCGAGCGCATCGGCGTCGAGCCTGCCGCGATCCTGTTCCTGTCCGACGTGGTCGAGGAACTCGATGCCGCGACCCGTGCCGGCATGAAGACCGCCCTGCTCGACCGCCTCGAGGACTATCCGACCCCGCGCACCCCGCAGGAGATCGGCAAGCACCCGCGCGTGCAGGCGTTCGACGAGATCGTGTTCAACGCCTGAGCGGCGCCGCCGCCCGGCCGCCAC
>DNXT01000171.1 GCA_003505795.1 Lysobacteraceae bacterium
TCCTTGCTGATCCGGGCGCTGGCGGTGATCGCGGCGCTGCTGGCCGGCGCATGCCAGGCCGGTCCGGCGCCGCCGTGGATGGGAGCCAACGTGAAGGTGTCGCCGGATGCGCCGTGGGGCAGCGCCGAGGCGGCGGCGTCGTTGCAGGATCTGGCCGGGGCCGGCGCGAGCCGGGCGCTGCTGGTGGCGTTCGTCTGGCAGGCGTCGCCGCGCTCCGACGCTCCGGTCCTAGGCAGCGACAGCGGCCCGGCGCAGATGCGCCAGGCGTTGCGGCAGAGTCGCGCCGCCGGCCTGGCGCCGGTGCTCAAGGTGCACCTGTGGATCCCGGGGCACTGGGCCGGCGATGCGGCCCCGGCCGACCGGGCGGCCTGGTTCGCCGCGTACCAGCGCGCGCTGCTGCGGCTGGCCGAGGTGGCGCAGTCCGAGCATGCACAGGCGCTGGTGATCGGGACCGAGCTGCGGCAACTGCAGGATGCGCCGCAATGGCCGGCCCTGGTGGCGGCGGTGCGCGCGGTCTACCGCGGTCCCCTGGTCTACGTGGCCGACGGCCTCGATCGCGCGGAAGCCTTCACCCATTGGTCCCTGTTCGACGCGGTCGGCACCAGCCTGTATCCGCGCCTGTCGGCGGATGCGGCGACGCGCCGGCGCGAGATGGACAGTGCGGCGGCACGCCTGCGCCGGCTGGGCGCCCGGGTCGGCAAGCCGGTCTGGGTGGCGGAGCTCGGATTGCGTTCGGCGCAGGGCGCGCTGGCCGCGCCCTGGGAGAGTCCCGAGCAACGGCATGCGCCGGTGGACCTGGCCGTGCAGGCCGAGGTGCTGCAGCAATGGCGCCAGGCACTGCAGGAGCACGACGTGGCCGGCATCGGCATCTGGTGCTGGTACACCGATCCGCGCGCCGGTGGTGCGGACGACAGCGACTTCACCGTCCAGCACAAGCCGGCGCGCCGGGTGCTGGCGCGTTGAGGGTCCGCGCGCGGGCGCATAATGCCGGCATGATCATCACCTCGCTGCTCGACACCGACCTGTACAAGTTCACCATGATGCAGGCGGTGCTGCACCAGCACCCGGCCGCGCAGGTGGAGTACCGCTTCAAGTGCCGCACCCCCGGCATCGACCTGGCGCAGTTCCTCGGCGAGATCTCCAGCGAGATCGATGCGCTGTGCAGCCTGCGCTTCCGCGCCGGCGAGCTGGAGTACCTGCGCGGGCTGCGCTTCATCAAGCCGGATTTCGTCGACTTCCTCGGGCTGTTCCACCTCGACCGCAAGTACCTGTCGCTGCACGCCTCCAGCGCAGTGCCGGGCGAGATCGAGATCCGGATCCAGGGGCCGTGGCTGCATACGATCCTGTTCGAGGTGCCGCTGCTGGCGATCGTCAACGAGGTCTGGTTCCGCAACACCTCCATGCCCGATTTCGTGGAAGGGCGCGCGCGCCTGCAGCGCAAGATGGCGCTGCTGCGCGACAGCGAAGGCTATGCCGACTGCAAGATCGCCGACTACGGCACCCGCCGGCGCTACTCGCGGCAGTGGCACGGCGAGATGCTGCCGCTGCTGGCGCAGGGGCTGGGGCCGCAGTTCGTCGGCACCAGCAACGTGTACTTCGCCCGGCTGCACGGGCTGACCCCGCTCGGCACGATGGCGCACGAGTACCTGCAGGCGTTCCAGGCGCTGGGGCCGCGCCTGCGCGACTCGCAGGTGGCCGCGCTGGAATCGTGGGCCCGCGAGTACCGCGGCGACCTCGGCATCGCGCTCTCGGACGTGGTCGGGCTGGACGCGTTCCTGCGTGATTTCGACCTGTACTTCTGCAAGCTGTTCGACGGCATGCGCCACGACTCCGGCGACCCGTTCGAATGGGGCGAGCGGATCATCGCCCACCTGCAGCGCCACCGCATCGACCCCGCGACCAAGGTGCTGGTGTTCAGCGACGGCCTGGACGTGGAAAAGGTCATGCAGCTGTACCTGCATTTCCACCAGCGCTGCCGGCTGGCGTTCGGGGTGGGCACCAGCCTGACCAACGACCTCGGCCCGACGCCGCTGCAGATCGTCATCAAGATGGTCCGCTGCAACGGGCAGCCGGTCGCCAAGCTCAGCGACTCGCCCGGCAAGAGCATGTGCGACGACCCCGACTATCTGCACTATCTGCGGCAGGTGTTCGAGGTCGCGTCGGAAGCACCGGCTACCTGATCGGTACCGCAGCGATGGCGGCCGCGCCGGCCGAATAGTTGACGTGGCGCACAAAATTAATTGAAAATGCGACTGAATGCGCAATTCGGGTTTGCCGTGCATCGCGTTTGGCACCGATCTTGCATAGTGTGGTTTTGGAGATCCCCCCACGGCTCTGCAGACGTTGGTCGCCAGATGATTCCGCTCGATCCCATCCAGATCTACCGCGCCCGCGGTTGTTCACGGCAATGGCAGGGCTTCGTGCGCGCGATGGCCGCCGAGTTCGCCGCCGAGCTGCCGCCCCGCGAACTGGCCACGCTGATGGCGCGGATCGGCCAGCGCTTCGCGCGCGAGCATCCGCTGCGCGGCTGCGCCTCGCTGGCAGAGGTCGAGGGCGAGGCGAACCGGGTGTGGTCCGACAGCGACTGGGGTGGCTGCCGGATGGTCGAGCGGGCCGACTGCGTGGAGATCCTGCACGCCGCCGCGCCGATCAGCGTGGTGCTGGAAGGCGCCGAGTGGGGCGACGGGTTCCTCGAAGGGGTCTACGAGGGTTGGTTTCAGCAATTGGGGATGCTGGCGGGGCTGGCGGTCATGGCGGGGGAACCCAGGTCGGGAGACCTGCGCTGCTTCCGTCTTGCCCGTCGCGCGTAAGCACGGTTTGGATCCGAGGTGAGTCGATGAACGCAAGCAAGCACTCCAGGGGCGGGACCGGAAACGACGATATCTCCGGCCTGTTTTCCCGCTTCGGTGCTGCCGGCCATGCCGGCGACTATCAGGATTTCGACCATCCGGCGTTGCCGGCCCGCGCCGCCGTGCCGGCCG
>DNXT01000037.1 GCA_003505795.1 Lysobacteraceae bacterium
CGTCGCCAGCGCCACCACCATCGCCTGCTGCTTCATCGTGGTCTCCGATTGGCCGCCCATGGGCGGCGTTGACGGACCGCGCCAGCGCGCGTCCGGTGTTGCCCTCCCCTCCCGGACGGCCACCGCCGTGGCGGTGGCCGCTGGTGCGCACCGGCGCCGCAGCGCCGTCATCGAAGCCTTGCGATCGCGGTACCGCCGTCGCCGCGGCGACGGCCCGGACTCAACGGCCGGTCTTGATCTCCGTCCACAGCCGGGTATAGAGCCTGTCCACTTCCGGCGGGTTGATCGCGTAGGTGAACATCTTGGCCTTCACCGCGTCCGGCGGATAGATGGTCGGATCGTTGCGAATGTCCTCCGCCACCAGCGGGGTCGCCTTCGGCACCGGATTGGCGTAGTGGATGAAGTTGGTGTTGGCCGCGGCCACCTCCGGCTGCAGCAGGTAGTTGATGAAGGCGTAGGCGTTCTGCGGGTGCTTGGCGTCCTTGGGGATGGCCAGCATGTCGAACCACTGCGGCGCGCCTTCCTTGGGGATCGAGTAGGCGATCTCGACCTTGTTGCCCGCCTCCTCGGCGCGATCGCGCGCCTGGATGATGTCGCCCGACCAGCCCACCGCCAGGCAGGTGCTGCCGTTGGCCAGCGAGCTCACGTACTGGCTGGAGTGGAAGTTCTGCACGTAGGGGCGGATCTTCTTGATCAGGTCGGCGGCCTGCTGGATCTGCGCCGGATCGGTGCTGTGCGGATCCAGCCCCAGGTAATTGAGCGCGATCGGGATCATGTCCGACGGCGTGTCGAGGATGGTGACGCCGCAGTCCTTGAGCCTGGACAGGTTCTCCGGCTTGAACACCAGGTCCCAGCTGCCGGCGATCTCGGTGCTGCCGCCGAACGCCGCCTTGAGCTTGTCGACGTTGTAGCCGATGCCGGTGGTGCCGATCATGTACGGCACGCCGTACTTGTTGTCCGGGTCCTGCTGCGCGATGCGCTGCATCACGTCCGGGTCGAGATTGGCCAGGTTCGGGATCTTGCTCTTGTCCAGCGGCAGGAACACCCCGGCCTGGATCTGCCGGCCGAAGAAGTTCAGCGTCGGCACCACCACGTCGTAGCCGCTGTCGCCGGCCAGCAGCTTGGTCTCGACCATCTCGTCGCTGTCGAAGACGTCGTAGGTGACCTTGATGCCGGAGGCCTTCTCGAATTCGGGGATGGTGTCCTCGGCGATGTAGTCGGAGTAGTTGTAGACGTTGAGCACCTTTTCCTCGCCGCCGGCAGCGGCCGCGGCAGGCGCGTCGGTCTTGCCGCCGCAGGCGGCCACCAGGACGGTGGCGAGGGTGAGCGTGAGGATTCGCAGCTTCATCGTGGTCTTCTCCACAGGATCCCGATCGGAGGGGGCGGCGCGGGATGGCCGGACGGTGCGCCCAGCGTACCCAGCAATGGGGCATGCCATCAATTGCCCAGCGCCGTGGCGGTCTCGTCCAGCGCCTTCCAGGCCTTGCCGAACAGCTCGTCGACCTGCGCGCGGGTGATCACCAGCGGCGGCGCCAGCAGCATCGCGTCGTTGGTCGCGCGCAGGATCAGGCCGTTGCGCAGGGCGATGTCGCGGCACAGCGCGCCGACCTTGCCGCGCTCCCCGAAGTAGCGCCGCTCGCGCTTGTCCGGCACCAGTTCCAGCGCGCCCATCAGGCCGGCGATCCGGGCCTCGCCGACCAGGCGGTGCTCGCCCAGCGCGGCCCAACGCTCGGCCAGGTAGGGGGCGATCTCGGTGCGCGCGCGCTCGACGATGCTTTCCTCCTGCAGGAGGCGCAGGTTCTCCAGCGCCACCGCCGCGCATACCGGGTGCCCCGAATAGGTGCAGCCGTGCGCGAGCTCGCCGCCCTGCTGCTTGAGCACCCCGGCGACGCGGTCGTTGAACAGCGCCGCGCCCAGCGGGATATAGCCGGAGGTGATGCCCTTGGCGATGGTCATCACGTCCGGCTGGAAGCCGAAGTACTGCGAGCCGAACCATTCGCCGGTGCGGCCGAACCCGCAGATCACCTCGTCGGCCACCAGCAGCACGTCGTACCGGCGGCAGATCCGCTCGATCTCCGGCCAGTAGCTGCGCGGCGGGATGTACACGCCGATCGCGCCCATCACCGGCTCGCCGATGAACGCGGCCACCCGCTCCGGACCCAGCTCGAGGATCTTGTCCTCCAGCCGCCGCGCCGCCAGCAGCCCGTATTCCTCCGGGTCCATGTCGGCGCCGTCGCCGAACCAGTACGGCGGATCGATGTGGTGGATGTCGGGAATCGGCAACCCGCCCTGGCGGTGCATGCCCTTCATGCCGCCGAGGCTGGCGCCGGCCATGGTGGTGCCGTGGTAGCCGTCGTGGCGGCCGATGAAGATGTTCTTGCGCGGCTGGTCCTGTACCGCCCAGAAATGCCGGACCAGGCGCAGGATGGTGTCGTTGGCCTCCGAGCCGGAATTGGTGAAGAAGGCATGGTTGATGTCGCCGGGCGCCAGTTCGGCCAGCTTGGCGGCCAGGCGGATGGTCGGCTCGGTGGTGCACTGGAAGAAGCTGTTGTAGTACGCCAGCTCGGTCATCTGCGCGGCCGCGGCGGCGCCGAGCTCGGCACGGCCGTAGCCGATGTTCACGCACCACAGCCCGGCGAACGCATCCAGCAGCTGGTTGCCTTCCGCATCCCAGACGTACACGCCTTCGCCACGGGTGAGGATGCGCGTGCCCTTCTTGGCCAGGGCCGCGTTGTCGTTGAACGGATGCAGGTGATGGGCCGCATCGAGGTCCTGCAGGATTCGTGTCTGTATCTGATCCATCCGACTGCTCCGCCAGTTCCCAGTGATCCGAAACGCTGTTGTTTTTGCTGTTGCTGTTGCTGTTGCTGTGATCTTGCTGCTGCTCCGCTTTTGACCTACCGGGTTCCCTTCCGCAGCGGCGGAGGGGTATCCTGAAAATCAAGAACAGCAGCAACAGCAACAGCAAATGCTTGCGCCCGGGGCTCACACGTTCAACAGCAGGAACTCCCGCTCCCACGAACTGATCACCCGGAAGAACGTCTCGTATTCCTTGCGCTTGACCGAGATGTAGGCGCGCACGAAGCGCGGTCCCAGCAGCTCGTGCAGCGGCTCGCACGCCTCCAGCTCGTCCAGCGCCTCGCCGAGCGAGCGCGGCAGGTCGTAGCCCTCCTCCTTGCCGCTGCCGGTGATCGGCTCGGTCGGCTTCAGTTTCTCGCGCATGCCCAGCAGGCCGCAGGCCAGCGTCGCCGCCATCGCCAGGTACGGATTGGCGTCGGAGCCGGCGAAGCGGCTCTCCACGCGCATGTTCTCCGGCGAGTCGATCGGCACGCGCAGGCCGCAGGTGCGGTTGTCGAAGCCCCACAGCACGTTGCTCGGCGAGACCTCGCCGAACATCAGCCGGCGGTAGGAGTTGACGTTGGGCGCGAAGAACGCCATCGCCATCGGCACGTATTTCTGCAGGCCGCCCAGGTAATGCGCGAAGGTCCGGCTGAACCCGCCCTCGCGCTTGCCGCTGAACACGTTCGCGCCGGTGGCGACCTTCACCAGGCTCTGGTGGATGTGCATCGCGCTGCCCGGCTCGGTCTCCATCGGCTTGGCCAGGAACGTAGCGTAGATGCCGTGCCGCATCGCCGCCTCGCGCATGGTGCGCTTGAACAGGAACACCTGGTCGGCGCGCGACATCGCGTCGCTGTGGGTGAAGTTGACCTCCAGCTGCGCGGCGCCGGACTCGTGGATCAGCGTGTCCACGTCCAGCTCCATCGCGTCGCAGTAGTCGTACATCAGGTCCAGGATCGGATCGAACTCGTTGACCGCGTCGATCGAGTACGACTGGCGCGCGGTCTCGGCGCGGCCGGAACGGCCGGCCGGCGGCAGCAGCGGGAAGTCCGGGTCGGTGTTCTTCTGCACCAGGAAGAACTCCAGCTCAGGGGCGACCACCGGCTGCAGCCCGGCCGCGGCATACTCGTCCAGCACCCGGCGCAGCACGTTGCGCGGCGCCAGGTCGTGCGGGCGGCCGTCCTTGGTGTAGCAGTCGTGGATCACCTGCGCGGTCGGATCGGTGGCCCACGGCACCATCCGCACGGTGTCGGCGTCCGGGCGCAGGTGCATGTCCGAATCCGACGGCGAGGTCAGTTCGTAGTAGTCGTCCGGGTAGTCGCCGGTCACCGTGGTGGCGAAGATGCCCTCCGGCAGCCGCGTGCCGTAGTCGTGCGAGAACTTGTCGGCGGGGATGATCTTGCCGCGCGCGTTGCCGGTGATGTCCGGCACCAGGCATTCGACCTCGGTGATGTGGCGGTCCTTGAGCCAGCGCCTCAGCGAACTCTCCGGCTGCTCGGCAGGGGTCTTGCGGGAGCGTTTTCGGGCCGTCATGGAACCTCAGTGTCTGCGTTGTTCGGCGTGGCGACGACAGGCATCGCCGAACGCCTGGAAGATGCCCAGATAGAACGGGTTCTCGCCGACCTGCCACTCGGGGTGCCACTGCACCCCGAGCAGGAACGAGGACCCGGTGCCGCGGAACGCCTCGACCAGCCCGTCCGGCGACACCGCCTCCACCGCCAGGCCCTCGCCGAGCCGCGCCACGCCCTGCCCGTGCAGCGAATTCACCCGCACCTGCGCCTGCCCGGCGATCCGCGCCAGCCAGCCGCCGGGCTGCAGCCGGATCTCATGCGCCGGCCCGTACTGCACTTCCAGCGCCGCCTCCACGTCCTCGCGGTGGTCGTCCAGGCCCGGCACCTCGTGGACCTTCTGGTGCAGGCTGCCGCCGAGGGCGACGTTGACCTCCTGGAAGCCGCGGCAGATCGCCAGCACCGGCAAGCCCTGCGCCAGCGCCAGCGGGATCAGCGGCAAGGTGCTGGCATCGCGCGCCGGATCGTGGAGGTTGCCCTCCCAGCTGGACTCGTTGCCGTAGTGATGAGGCTCGATGTTGCTCAGCGAGCCGGTCAGCAGCAGGCCGTCGAGCCGCGACAGCCACGGCGCCACCGGCAACGGCGGCTGCAGGGACGGCAGCAGCACCGGCGTCGCCCCGACCCCGTCGACCACCGCCCGCACGTACTTCTCGCCGACGGCGAGAAACGGATGTGCGCCGATCACCTTGCGATCGGTCGGCAGGCCGACCAGCGGAACCAGGGCCATGCGAAGGACTCGATTGGCTTGCCGGCACGCTACCCCACGCGTTTTATTTTTACAACACTCGCCCGTCCCCGGCGTCGCAAGCACGGGCCTGGGCGCGCCGGCCGCCGCGAGGCGTTGAGTATTCTTGACACGCCGACCGCTCTGCTAAGCTCGGCACGAGCCCGCAGGCGTCCGCCATGTCCCCCGATCCCGCCGCTTCGCCATTGCCTCCGCAGGACCGCCAGACCCTGCAGCGGATCGACGGCTGCGAGTTCGTCGACCTGCTGCTGCCCGTCGACGATCCGGCGCAGCGCGTCGCGCTGCTGCACCACCACGTTGCGGGCCACGCCCAGGCCCATCATGCCGAGCGTGTCGGCGACGCTGCCCAGTTCGTTGACCTGTCCCTGCAGCTCGGCGACGTCGCCGCCGGTGCGCAGGTGCAGGTCGAGCGCGTCCTTGACCCGCAGCAGTTCCTCCTTGACCGCGGTGCCGACGGTATCGAGCAGCTCGCGGTTGCGCCCGCTGAGGCTGCCGCGCGCGTGCTCGAGCTCGGCCGGGGTGGCGTTGCCCGCGTCCGGATCGAACGCGAACAGCACGCTCTCGTTGAGGCCGGGCTCGCCACGGGTGGCGCGGATCTCGTTGAGCAGCGGCAGCAGCACGATCGGGATGTCGCGATGGCCGTTCTGCAGGCGCTCCAGGTAGTCGGGCAGCAGCACGGTGCCGCGCATCAGCATCGCGCAGGCCTCGTCGCGGTCGGCGACGGTGCCGGCCTGCACCGCGTTGGCCAGCAGCTCCAGCTCCTCGGCCACCATCGCCGGCGCATACAGCTCGACCATGCGCAGCGTGCCCTGCACCTGGTGCAGGTAGCCGGCGCAGAAGCGCATGCGGCTGGTGTCCGCGGGCTCCTCGGCAAAGAATTCGATCTCGTTGCGCGCCTGGCGCAAGGTCTCGTCGAGCTCGGGCTTCACCCAGCCCAACGCGGCATGGCTCATCGCATCGCGAAGCGCGCTCATCGCAGCCCCCTTCCTTCGGCTACGTCGGCACGCCCGCGGCGGGCGGCCATCTTCTGCATTGACGTATCACTACGCGTCATCGCTGTTCCTTTCCCCTGACCCGAGCCCCGATCACGCCGGCAACTTGAAGTCGGCGACCGAACGACGCAGGTCGGCCGCAAGCTGCGCCAGGTGTCCGATCGACTCGGCGGTCTGCCCCGCACCCTGCGAGGTCTGGCCGGTGATCTGGCGGATCACGCCCATGGTCTGGGTGATGTCGGTCGCCGCCGCGGACTGCTGGTGGGCGGCAATGGAGATGTTCTTGATGAGGTTGTTGAGCGCGTTGGACACGCGCTCGATCTCGGTCAGCGCAGTGCCGGCGTCCTCGGCCAGGCGCGCGCCGGACACCACCTCGGAGGTCGTCTGCTCCATCGAGGTGACCGCCTCGTTGGTATCGGCCTGAATCGTCTGCACCAGGCTCTCGATGCGCTTGGTCGCGCCCGAGGTGCGCTCGGCGAGGCGCTGCACTTCGTCGGCCACCACCGCGAAACCGCGGCCGGCCTCGCCCGCCGAGGCCGCCTGCACCGCCGCGTTGAGCGCGAGGATGTTGGTCTGCTCGGAAATGTCGTTGATCAGTTCCACGATCGAGCCGATCTCCTGCGAGGACTCGCCCAGGCGCTTGATGCGCTTGGAGGTCTCCTGGATCTGGTCGCGGATCTGGTCCATGCCCTGGATGGTCTCGCGCACCACGCCGGCACCCTCGGCGGCGATGACCACCGAGCGCTGCGCCACCTCGGCCGACTCGGTCGAGTTGCGCGACACCTGCTCGATGCTCGCGGCGATTTCGCTGATGCGCTCGGAGGCGGTGGTGATCTGGTTGGCCTGGTGGCCAGCCGCCTCGGCCAGCTGCATCGCGGTGGACTGGGTGTCCTGCGCCGACACCGCGACCCTGGCCGAGGTGTCGTTGATCGTGGTCACCAGGTGGCGCAGCTCGTCGACCGCGTAGTTGATTGCGTCGGCGATCGCGCCGGTCATGTCCTCGGTCACCGAGGCCTTCACCGTCAGGTCGCCTTCGCCGAGCGAGCTGATTTCGTCCAGCAGCCGCATGATCGCCTGTTGGTTGCGGGAGTTGAACTCCACCTGGGTCTGGTAGCGCAGGTCCTGCTCGCGCGAACGGGCGCGCACCGTGCTCCAGACGAAGCCGATGATCGCGATCAGCGACAGCGCGCCGGACACCACGCCCAGCCAGAAGTTCGGGAACAGGCGGGTGTCGCGGGTCGAGCCGAACGAGGAGAACGCGTCGAACAGCTTCTTGCTGTCGTCGAGCATCTTGCTCGAACCGGCGGTCAGCGCCGCCGCCGAGGACTGCGCGGCGAACAGGTTGCGCGAGCTGGCCAGGATCGCGTCGACGTCCTTCTTCATCGTCGCCCACTGGCCCTGCGACTGCTCCAGCGCCGACAGCGCGGCCGGGTTGCGGACCGCGACGATGCCCATTTCCTCGTTGCCGTTGCGCAGGCCTTCGAGCATCTGGCTGAACACCACCGAGTCGCGCGCCAGCGCGTCGCCCGCGGCCGCGGCGCCGGCGCCGCCGGCACGCATTTCGGTCACGCGCCGGGCCATCGTGCCGGCGACCACCACCTGCTGCAGGGTGTTGTAGATCTGCGAGGCCGGCGCGCCGCTGACGGTCATCGCGCGCACCACCTCGTTCAGCTGCGCCTGCAGCTGCGGCACGCTGCCGGTGAAGCGGTCGGCGTTGCCGGCCAACGCCAGCACCGCCGGCTCGGACGCGGTGACCTGGTCGGCGCTCTTGCTCAGCGGCGTCCAGGTGGACTTGAGCTGGCGGATGGCGCCGGCCACGCCCGCCTCGCTGCCGTAGCGGCCGTCCAGTTCGCTGACCGTGCTGTCGATGCGGCTCTTGGTCTCCTTGAAGGCCGCGAACGCCTTGGCGTCGCCGCCCACCGCCTCGCGGCCCTGGTTGGCCAGCTGCTGCGACAGCACCTGCAGGTCGGCCGCGCCGGTGCTGGCGCCGGCCAGGCGGCTGCCCTGCCAGGTGGACACACCGGTGTTGGCGCCAAACACGATCATGGAAAGGACCAGCAGGCCCAGCCAGAAGCTGGTGCTCACACTGCCGAGCTTGTTGGTCTTCTTGGCGTCCGGGGCGGTACTCATGTTCGACCTCGATACTTGATGCTGGGGCGGCCGGGCGGATTACGCCGCGGCCTGCCGGAATTCGGGGGTGCGCGACAGCAGCGACAGGGAGAAAACGCCCCAGTCCTGGGTGTCGCTGCGGAAGGCGCGGTCGATGAAGTGCGCGTAGCGGCCCTGGGCCAGCTCGCCGGTCTCCACCGCCTGCGACTCCTCGAAGCTGCGCTGGCCGTACAGCTCGTCGATGGTCAGCGCCACGTCGCCGCCGGCCTGGCGCATGATCAGCACGCGCTGGCCCTCGTGCAGGACGGTGCGCCGGCCTTCCATGAATTGCTTCAGGTCCACCACCGGGAACAGGTTGCCGCGCAGGTTGCCCACGCCCAGCAACCACGGCTGCGCGCCCGGCACCGGGGTGACCGGCGGCATCGGCACGATTTCCACCACTTCGCGGAAGTCGGACACCAGCCGGCGGGTGCCGACGCGATAGCCGACCCCGCGCCAGATGTTTTCGGCGAACTGCCTCTCCGGCAGCTGCACGGCGTGCGCAAGGCTGCGCCGCTCGTAGGCCTCGAGGATGTCGAAGGGGGAACGCATCAGCCCACCAGTTCGTTGATGCGCGCGATCAGGTCTTCCTCGCGCGGCGGCTTGACGATGTAGTCCGCGGCGCCCTGGCGCAGCCCCCAGGCCCGGTCGGTCTCCATGGCCTTGGTGCTGACGATCACCACCGGGATGTGCTTGGTGGACTGGTCGCGCGACATCGCGCGGGTGGCCTGGAAGCCGCTCATGCCCGGGAGCACGACGTCCATCAGCACCAGATCCGGTGCCTGGCTGCGGATGATCTCCAGACCTTCCTCGGCGTTGTCGGTGACGACAACCTCGTGGCCGGCCTTCTCGAGCCACTGGCTGAAGACCGCCCGATCGGTCGGAGAGTCCTCGATCAACAAGATTCGAGCCATGTTGCCTTACCCCCTGGTCAGGCGTTGACGTATGTGCGGATGGCGCTCAGCAGTTCTTCACGGGTGAATGGCTTGGTCAGGTATTGCTCGGAGCCGACGATGCGGCCGCGAGCCTTGTCGAACAGGCCATCCTTGGACGAGAGCATGATCACCGGCGTCGACTTGAACAACTGGTTGCCCTTGATCAGCGCACAGGTCTGATAGCCATCCAGTCGCGGCATCATGATGTCGACGAAGATGATCTGCGGCTGCTGGTCGGCGATCTTCGCCAGCGCCTCGAAACCATCGGTCGCGGTGACGACTTCGCAGCCCTCGCGCTTGAGCAGCGTCTCCGCGGTCCGGCGAATGGTCTTCGAGTCGTCGATGACCATCACCCTCAGTCCTGCGAGCTCCCCACCCGCAGCAATATTCTCAGTCATTCAAATTGTCCCCGAGCGCGCGGCGCTTCATCCGTTCCGGCGCCACTGCGAAACGATATGTATCCCAAGACCTGCGCAACCTGTCAAGGGTGCCCTGCGAACGACCCGCCGGCACCCGACCGGCTGCGGCCCAGTATGTCATCTTTTCCGGCGGCACCGATCCGCCGCCGGAATGCACGATTGCGTCCATGGCCTCCCACGCCCGGCATCGCTACCCGTTAACATCGGCAGCCTGTTCCACAGGTTTAGCCCATGCAGCTCGACGTCATCGTGGTGATGGACCCCATCGCCGACATCAAGATCTCCAAGGACACCACGTTCGCGATGCTGCTGGAAGCCCAGCGCCGCGGCCACCGCCTGCACTACGTCCGTCCCGGCGGGCTGTCCCTGCGCGAGGGCCGGGCCGTGGCCGAGGCCGCGCCGCTGCAGGTCCGCGACGACAAGGCCGGCTGGTTCAGCCTGGGCGAGTTCGCCGAGCGGGCGTTCGGCGCCGGCCAGGTGGTGCTGATGCGCAAGGACCCGCCGGTCGACCCCGAATTCATCTACGACACCCAGGTGCTGACCGTGGCGCAGCGCGCCGGCGCGCAGATCGTCAACGACCCGCAGGGCCTGCGCGACTTCAACGAGAAGCTGGCCGCCCTGCTGTTCCCGCAGTGCTGCCCGCCGACCCTGGTCAGCCGCGACGCCGCCGCACTGAAGGCGTTCGTGCTCGGCCATGGCCAGGCCGTGCTCAAGCCGCTGGACGGCATGGGCGGGCGCTCGATCTTCCGCAGCGGCAGCGGCGACCCCAACCTGAACGTGATCCTGGAGACGCTGACCGACGGCGGCCGCAAGCTGGCCCTGGCGCAGCGCTTCATCCCCGACATCAGCGCCGGCGACAAGCGCATCCTGCTGGTCGACGGGGTGCCGGTGGACTACTGCCTGGCGCGGATCCCGCAGGGCGACGAGTTCCGCGGCAACCTGGCCGCCGGCGGCCGCGGC
>DNXT01000038.1 GCA_003505795.1 Lysobacteraceae bacterium
CTGGTCAACGGCAAGCGCCGCCACGTCACCTCCAACTTCGGCGTGGCCGGCAACGGCGAAATGGCGACCGACCTGTCCTTCATCCCGACCTCGGCGATCGACCACGTCGAGGTGCTGACCGACGGCGCCGCGGCGCTGTACGGCTCGGACGCGATCGCCGGCGTGATCAACATCATCCTCAAGAAGAACGCCAGCGGCGGCGAACTCAACGCCGGCTACGCCGGCTATGCCGACGGCGGCGGCGGCACCGACTCCTGGAGCGGCAACATCGGCCTGGGCGGGGATCGGGGCTTCGTCAGCATCAGCGCCGAGGTGGAGAACCGCAAGTCGGTCTACCGCTTCTCCAATCCCAGCTACGCCAACTGCCTGCTCGACATCGCCGCCTGCCAGGCCTATGCCGAGGCCAACGGCCGCGACGACCTGCTGAGCCGCATCTCCGACGACCAGGGCGCGATCCTCAGCCCGCGCTTCCCGGCGCTGAACGGCTGGCTCAACCCGCCGCAGGTGCACCGCAAGATCGCGTCGTTCAACGCCGGCTACGACTTCGAGGACGGGCTGCAGTTCTACACCTTCGGCACCTACGGCAAGAAGACCGCGCAGTCGGAGGAGAACTACCGGCGTCCGTCGCAGGACGGCGGCTACGTCAACCCGGTCACCGGCGAGGTGACCCACATGTACCCCTACGGCTTCAACCCGTCCGAGGCCTCGGAGGAAACCGACTACGACCTCACCGCCGGCCTGAAGGGCTTCCTGGGCGCGTGGTCGTGGGATGCGTCCACCACCTACGGCCGCAACGAGATGGACGTGTACACGCTCAACTCGATGAACTTCTCGCTGTGGAACGACTTCGGCGCCTCGCCCACGGACTTCTACGACGGCACCTTCTACGCCACGCAGTGGACCACCAACGTCAACGCCACCCGCGACTTCGACGTCGGCCTGGCCGCGCCGTTGACCTTCAACGCCGGCGTGGAATACCGCCGCGACGAATACGGCATCGAGCCGGGCGAGCCGGCCTCGTACTACGGCGCGGGCGCCTCGTCGTTCCCCGGCTACAACCCGCTGGGCACCGGCGACTACTCGCGCCACAGCTACGCGGTGTTCGCCGACGTGATCCTCAACCCGACCGAGAAGTGGCTGGTCGACGTGGCCGGGCGCTACGAGGACTACAGCGACTTCGGCAGCAAGGCGGTGGGCAAGCTGACCACCCGCTACGACTTCACCGACACCTTCGCGGTGCGCGGCACCGTCAGCACCGGTTTCCGCGCGCCGAACATGGGCGAGAACTACTATTCGGCGATCCAGGTCAGCCCGACCGGCGCCACCGCGACCCTGGCCGGGGCCAGCGTCGGCAACGGCCTGAAGCCGGAGACCAGCGAGAACCTGTCGCTCGGCTTCGTGTTCAACCCGGTCCCGAACCTGACCATGACCCTGGACGCGTACCAGATCAAGATCTCCGATCGCACCTACATCGGGTCCTTCAGCTATTCCATGGCGCAGTCGGCCGCCACGCGGACCGGGCGCACCACCGGCAGCTGGAACGCCGACCTGCCCGATCCGGCCGACACCGACGGCGACGGCGTGCCGGACGACGCCTACAACCCGATCCTCGGCGAGGCGCTGGTGGCCGGCGGCTTCATCAGCGATCCGAACGATCCGTCCGCGCCGGGCGGCAGCTTCGACCAGACCGCGCGCGCCAACATCGACCTTAGCTTCTTCAGCAACGTGCTGGACACCAAGACCACCGGCGTCGACTTCGTGACCAACTACATGAGCGAGTTCGGCTGGGGCACGATCGACTGGCTGCTGGCGGCCAACTACAACAAGACCGAGGTCACCCGCGCCGGTCGCGCGCCGGGCTTCGAGAGCATCCCGCTGTTCACCGAGGCCAACATCTCCGACATCGAGCACAACAGCCCGAAGTACCGCGTCAACCTCGCCGCCACGTTCAACTGGGACAAGTTCAGCCTGGCCCTGCGCGAGTCGATCTACGGCCCGCAGTACACCGTGGCCAGCCTGGCCGGCTACGAGCAGTTCGCCGACCAGCTGGACCTGGTCACCCTGGGCGGCGGCGCCTACTACAAGCAGGAGATCGGCACGCTGGCGCTGACCGGCTTCGACCTGAGCTTCAGGCCGAACGATGCGTGGACGGTCAGCGTGGGCGGGGACAACGTGTTCAACGAGTACCCGGACAAGATTCCCTCGGCCGTGTGGAACTACGACGTGGCCAACTACCAGAACGGCAACAACGCCTACCTGACCGGCAGCCCGATCGGCTACTTCGGCGCGCGCTACTACGCGCGGGTGTCGTACCGGTTCTGAGCGGCCGGCGTCGGTTCCGGCGGCCGCTCGCGGCGCCGGAGCGGGCCGGCCTACCCGACCGGCGGGGACCTACCCGCCACGGGCGGCCGCCGCCGCCGCGGCGGCGGCTATGGTCAAGGGGCAATGGGCGAGGCGATGAAGATGCAGGCAATACCCGGGGGAGCGATGACGCGCCGCCAGCTGTTGGCGAAGATCGGCATGGCGGCCGGCGGCGCGGTGATGTACCAGGCGATGAGCAGTCTCGGCATGGCCGCCGAATCGAACCACCGCGATCCGTTCCGGTTGGAGGGCGAGGCGAAGGGCGCCTCGGTGCTGGTGCTGGGCGCCGGGCTGGCCGGGCTCACCGCGGCCTACGAGCTGCGCAAGGCTGGCTACAAGGTCCAGGTGCTCGAATACAACGCGCGTCCGGGCGGTCGCAACTGGACCCTGCGCGGCGGCGACCGCTACACCGAGCTGGGCGGGGCCACCCAGGAGTGCGGCTTCGACGAGGGCCACTACCTCAATCCCGGACCATGGCGCATCCCGCACCACCACCGCGCGGTGCTCGGCTACTGCAAGCAGTTCGGGGTGGCGCTGGAGGCGTTCAACCAGGTCAACTACAACGCGCTGCTGCACGGCCAGCACGCCTTCGGCGGCAAGCCGCAGCGCTTCCGCGACATCGACGCCGACTACAAGGGCCACGTCTCCGAGCTGCTGGCCAAGTGCACGCAACAGCGGGCGCTGGACCAGCTGGTGAGCCGGCAGGACCAGGAGCTGCTGCTGGAGTCGCTGCGCAACTGGGGCGCGCTGGATCGCGACTTCGGCTACGTCAAGGGCAGGGCGAGCAGCGAGCGGCGCGGCTTCGCCCGGTATCCCGGCGGCGGGCTGTCGGGCGCGCCGGAGTTCTCCGAGCCGTTCTCGGTGCAGGACGTGCTGCGCTCGCGGCTGTGGACCACGCTGGCGGCCGGCAACAACTACGAGATGCAGACCACCATGTTCCAGCCGGTCGGCGGCATGGACCAGATCGGCAAGGCGTTCGCGCGGCAGCTGCCGGATGCGATCCGCTACAACGCCAAGGTCACCCGCATCGAGCAGGACGAGCGCGGCGTTCGCGCGGCCTGGGTGGACGCCGAGCGCGGCGGCGAGGAACAGGTCGCCAGCGCCGACTGGTGCGTGTGCACGATCCCGCTGTCGGTGCTCAGCCGCATCCCGATGACGGTGGGCGAGCCGATGGCCAACGCGATCGCCGCGGTGCCGTACGCGGCCTCGGTCAAGGTCGGGCTGCAGTTCAAGCGCCGCTTCTGGGAAGAGGACGAGGCGATCTACGGCGGCATCAGCTACACCGACCTGCCGATCACCCTGATCAGCTATCCCAGCACCGGCTACCACAGCCCCGGCAAGGGCGTGCTGCTGGGCGCCTACGTGTGGGGGCTGGAGGCGTTCGAGCTGACCTCCATGAAGCCGGAGGAACGCGTGCGCAAGGCGGTCGAGTACGGCACGCAGCTGCACCCGCAGTACCCGCGCGAGTTCGACAACGGCATCGCCGTGGGCTGGCACCGGGTGCCGTTCACGCATGGCTGCTTCGGCATGTGGAGCGAGCAGGCGCGCGCCGAGCACTACCAGAACCTGTGCCGGATCGACGGCCGCATCGCCCTGGCCGGCGAGCACGTGTCCTACATCCCGGCCTGGCAGGAGGGCGCGATCCTGTCCGCGCACGACGTGATCGGGCGCCTGCACCGCAAGGCGATGGCGACGGGAGGCCGGGCATGAACCTTCGCAACGGATCGATCGCGCTGGCCGCGGTCGCGGCGATCGCCGCGCTGATGCTGCCGCCGGGCCTGTTCGAGGCGCGCGCGCAGAGTTCCGACGCCACCCCGCTGTATCCCCAGTCCGGCTTCGGCGCGGCTTCCGGCGTGGTGGTGTACCAGGCGATCTGCCAGGGCTGCCACATGCCGGCCGGCGAGGGTGCGCTGGGCGCGGGCGAGTATCCGGCGCTGGCCGGCAATCCCAAGTTGGCGGCCGCGCCCTACGTGGCGATGATGGTGCTGGACGGCCACGCCGGCATGCCGGGCTTCGGCCACATGCTCGACGACCGCCAGGTGGCCGAGGTGGTGGCCTACGTGCGCACCCACTTCGGCAACGACTACCCCGACGCGCTCGCGCCCGAGGACGTGAAGAGCCTGCGCCAGTGAAGCCGTCTTCCTTCCCGCCCCATCCACGAGGAGTTGCCATGACCCGTTTTCCCTTCCTGGCCGCCGCCGCGCTGGCGCTGCTGGCGCCGGCCGCGCATGCCGCCGAAGTGGTGCGCCACAAGATCCCCGGCAGCGATTTCCCGATCGCCGCGGCGGTGGAGATCCCCGCCGGCAAGACCACCGTCTACGTCAGCGGCAAGGTGCCGGCGGTGGTCGACCCGAGCGCGCCGAAGAACTCGCAGGCCGCCTACGGCGATACCCGCGCGCAGACCATCAGCGTGCTCTCGCAGATCAGGGAGCAGCTGGAATCGATCGGCCTGAGCATGGGCGACGTGGTGAAGATGCAGGCGTTCCTGGTCGGCGATCCGGCGCTGGACGGGAAGATGGACTTCGCCGGCTTCATGGAGGGCTACAAGCAGTTCTTCGGCACCAAGGAGCAGCCCAACCTGCCGGCGCGCTCGGCGTTCCAGATCGCCGCGCTGGGCAACCCGGCCTGGCGCATCGAGATCGAGGTGGTCGCCGTCCGTCCCTGATTCGTTCCTGTCCGGAGTCCGTGCCATGAAGCCGTCGTCCTCGCGTCGTTCGTTCCTGCGTGATTCGGTGCTGTTCGCCGGCGCCGCCTCGCTGCCGCTGCTGGGGCGCGCCCGCCCGCAGCCGGCCTGGATGCCTGCAGATCGGAAGAGCGTCGTGTAG
>DNXT01000036.1 GCA_003505795.1 Lysobacteraceae bacterium
CACGCTCTCGCCGCGGCCGGCGACGCGTCGGTTCGCGCACGGTCCTTGCGAAGTTCAGTCCAGCAGGTTCCTGGCCTCGGAGGTGCCGAGCAGTTCCGGATGGGCGCCGCGACGGCGATATTCCAGCAGCGGATGCAGGAACACCGCGCCGAGGATGATCGCCACGCCGAGGTAGAACAGCGGCGTCAGCTCCTTCTGCTCGCCCAGCAGCAGGGCCGCCAGCAGGATCGCGTAGACCGGCTCGAGGTTGGTCACCAGCTGCACCGAATAGGCGCTGAGATGGCGCAGCGCCACCAGCGCCAGCGCGAACGGCAGCAGCGTGCAGGCCAGCGCCAGCACCAGCAGCAGCACGCCGTCGCGCAGGCCGGGCAGGGCCAGCAGCGAGCCGTCGAAGGCCGGCAGCAGCAGCGGCATCAGCGGCGCCAGCGCGGTCAGCACCAGCGTGCCGGCGCCCAGTTCCAGCGCGGTGACGGTGAGCGGGTCGGCATGCGTGACCATGCGCTTGTTGAGCGAGCCGAACAGGGCCACGAACATCGCCGAGATCGCGCCCACCACCACGCCGGCGCGCATGCCGTCGGGGACGCCGCCCACCACCAGCGCCACGCCCGGCAGCACCGCGATGCCGAAGGCCAGTTCGCGCGGCCGGAACGGGCGCCGGGCGACCCACGGCTCAATCACCGCGGTGAACACCGGCGCCAGCGCGATGCAGGTGGCCGCCACCGACGCATTGGCCAGCTTGATCGCGCCGTAGAAGGTGAGCCAGTGCAGGGCGACGAGGGCGCCGATGCCGCAGTAGCCGAGCAGCACGCGCGGGGGCAGCATGCGCAGTCCGCGCCATACCCGCGGCAGCAGCGCGAGCGCGGCCACCACCAGCAGCATCCGCCACCACACCAGCGGCAACGCCGGCAGGGTGATCAGCTTGCCGAGGATCGCCGTCACTCCCCACAACAGGACGCAGAAATGGATTTGCAGCTGGGCGGTGCGCAGGGACGGGTTCGGCATCCGCGCATTGTCGCCGACCGGCGCTGGCATGGCGATGCTTGCCATGGAAGGAGCGAGGACAGGCCATGCCCATCGGGACGGGATACGGCTTCCTTCTCCCGCGGTCGGGAGAAGGTGGTGCGCAGCACCGGATGAGGGGGAGGCTTTCCGCGCGAAGCGGCCCCCATCCGCCCTGCGGGCACCTTCCCCCGCTTGCGGGGGAAGGGAAAGGGCGGAAAGGTCCCCCGCGGGGGGGCATCAGGTGGCGCCCCCGCGGCGGGAACGGTCCCCGGTTGGCACCTTGTTCGATCGCGATGCGGACCGGCCCTTGGCCGGTTGGCTAGCCGGCCGCGAGCGCCTGCAGCAACGCCATCGCCGCGGCCGGGTTGCGTTCCTTGGCTGCGCTGATGAAGTACACGAACACCTCGCGCGGGCCATCGCCGGGCTGCGGCGCGGCGACGTGGGGCAGGTCGGGATTGTCCTCGCCGCGGCGCCAGGCGCGGATGCGCCGCACCCATGCCTGCAGGGCGGCGGCCGGATAGCCGGTGGCGTGTTCGCTCCGGCTGCGCATCAGGCGCGCGTAGACGAAGTCGCCGCCGAGGTCGGCGAAGGACGGGTACTCGTCGCTGTCGGTGAACGCGGTGGCGATGCCGCGGCGGCGGGTCTGCGCCAGCAGGGCGGCGTCGACGAACGCCGGGTCGCGGATCTCCAGCACGTGGCGCAGGCGCCGTCCGCGCGCCTGCGCGGGCAGCAGCTCCAGGAACGCCTCGACGTCGTCGCGCTGCAGCACCCGGCCATGCGCGAACTGCCAGACCAGCGGCCCGAGCTTGGTTTCCAACTCGGCGATGCCGCCGACGAAGTCCTCGATCTGCGCGCCGGTGCCGGCAAGCCGGCGCGCCTGGGTGATCCGCTTCGGCGCCTTGGCCGAGAACACGAAGCCGTCCGGCGTCTCGTCCCGCCACTTGGCGTAGGTGGCCGGCTTCTGCGTGCCGTAATAGGTGCCGTTGATCTCGATGCTGGTCAGGTGGCGGCTGGCGTACTCGAGCTCGCGCCGCTGCACCAGCCCGTCCGGATAGAACATGCCGCCGCGCCAGGGCGCGTACACCCAGCCGCCGACGCCGACATGGATGCCGTCCAGCGCGGGCGGCGGCGAAGCGAAAAGATCGTTCAACGTGCCGTTTCCTGCGTGTTCGCGGTGACCATGCCGTCGCCCGTTCAGACCGTCTGCCAGGGATCGTAGCTGCCGAACCACCACAGGTGGCCCTCCAGGTCGCGACAGGCATAGCCGCGGCCGCCGTAGTCCTGGTCGGCGATGTCCATCACGATGCGCGCTCCGGCCGCCCTGGCGCGGGCGTAGTGGGCGTCGGCATCGTCGACCACCACGCATGGGCTCTGGGTCTCCATGCCGCCGATGCGGTCCGGTTGCGCGATCAGCCCGGCCCATTCGCTGTCGGCCTGGTCGACCGAGCCGAGCATGATCATGCCGTTGCCGAAGGTCAACTGGGCATGGTGGACGATGTCGCCGGAGGCGTAGATCGCGTGGCGTTCGAAACCGAACGCCTCGCACAGCCAGTCGATCGCCGCCGGCGCGTCGCGGTAGCGCAGGCACGGAATGACGGTCGCGGTGGTGGCGGCTGCCGCTGCCGCTGTCATGGCGCATCCCTCGATACGGATCGGCCGAGGGTGGCCCCGGTCGCGTTACCATCGTGCGAAACCTGCCGGAGACGCCGCCATGTCCTGGACCACGCCCGACCTGTGTGACCGCTTTCCCGATGTCGCCGTCGCCGAGCCGCTGTTCCGCAGTTTCGGCGGGCACGCGGCCTTTTCCGGCCCGATCGCCACGGTGCGCTGCCTGGAGGACAACTCGCGCGTGCGCGAGCTGGCGCTGCTGCCCGGCGATGGCCGGGTGCTGGTGGTGGACGGGCAGGGCTCGCTGCGGCACGCGCTGCTGGGCGACCAGGTCGCCGCGCAGGCGGTGGCCAACGGTTGGGCGGGCGTGCTGATCCACGGCTGCGTGCGCGACGTCGAGGTGCTGGCGACGCTGCCGCTGGGCGTGTTCGCGCTGGCCGCGTGCCCGCGCCGCACCGAGAAGCGCGGCCTGGGCGACGTCGGCGTGCCGGTGAACTTCGCCGGCGTCGCGTTCGTGCCGGGCCACTGGCTGTACGCCGACGGCAATGGCGTGCTGCTGTCGGCCGCGCCGTTGTCGCCCGACGTGGCGGGCGCGGCGGCTTGAATCCGAAGACGGGAGAATGCGTTGAACAAATGGTGGGTGGGGAGCGTGATGCTGGTGGCCTCGATGGTGGTTGACGCGCAACCGTTGCCGGCGGCGCTGGACGATTTCGATGCAAGGATGGAACGGGTGCGCGCGCAGTTCGAGGTGCCGGGCATCGCCGTGGCGATCGTCAAGGACGGCAAGGTCGTGCTCGAACGCGGCTACGGCGTGCGCGAGGCCGGCAGGCCCGAGCCGGTGCAGGCCGACACGCTGTTCGCGATCGCCTCCAACACCAAGGCCTTCACCGCCGCGTCGCTGTCGATCCTGGCCGACGAGGGCAAGCTCGACCTCGACGACCGGGTGATCGACCACCTGCCGTGGTTCCGCATGTCCGATCCCTACGTGACCGGCGAGATGCGCCTGCGCGACCTGCTCGCGCACCGCAGCGGCCTGAGCCTGGGCGCCGGCGACCTGCTGTTCTGGCCGACCACCGACTACAGCACCGACGAGGTGGTGAAGCGGCTCGCCAAGGTGCCGCTGAAGGGCGGCTTCCGCGACCGCTACGCCTACGACAACATCCTCTACGCGGTGGCGCAGAAGGTGATCGAGCAGGTATCCGGGCAGTCGTACGCCGACTTCCTGCAGCGGCGCATCTTCGACCCGGTGGGCATGCGCCAGACCCGCTTCAACGCCGACCACCTGCAGGCCGGCGACAATGCCGCGACCGGCCATGCCAAGTACGACTTCCGCGAGCTGCGTACCGTCGCGCCGCTGACCTGGTCCAACAATTCCGGCGCCGGCGGCATCTATTCCAGCGTGCACGACATGGCGCGCTGGATGAACGTGCAGTTGGCCGGCGGCGTGCTGGCCGACGGCACGCCGCTGTTCAGCGGCAAGCGCCAGCGCGAGATGTGGTCGCTGATCACCCCGATCGAGATCCCCGAGCCGGCGGTGCCGGAACTGGCGCCGGCCAGGCCCGGCTTCGCCGGGTATGGCGAGGGCTGGAGCCTGAGCGACTACCGCGGCCACAAGCTGGTCTGGCACACCGGCGGCTGGCCGGGCATGGTGTCGCGGCTGACCCTGCTGCCCGAGCAGAAGCTGGGCGTGGTCGTGCTGACCAACCAGGAAGTGGGGGCGGCGTTCAACGCGGTCACCCTGCAGGTGCTGGACGCCTACCTGGACGCGCCGGCGACCGACTGGACCGCCGCCTACGCCGCCGCCGTGGCGAAGGCGCAGTCCAAGGCCGACGAGAGCTGGGACAGGCACGTGGCCGCGCGCGACGCGCGTTCCAGGCCGTCGCTGCCGCTGGCCGGCTATGCCGGCAGCTACCGCGACCCGTGGTACGGCGAGGTCGTGGTCCGGAAGCAGGGGCGCGCCCTGCAGCTGCGCTTCGCGCGCACGCGGCAGCTGGCCGGCAGCCTGGAGCATTGGCAGCACGACACCTTCATCGTGCGCTGGGACGACCGCTCGTTGAACGCCGACGCGTTCGTCAATTTCGCGCTGACGCCGGACGGCAAGGTGCGCGAGATGCGCATGGAGCCGGTCTCCCCGCTCACCGATTTCAGCTTCGATTTCCAGGACCTGGTGCTGACGCCGGTGGCCGACGCCAAGCAGGATTGAGTGCGACGGGCCGGATGCGTCCGGCCCGTTCCGGCAGCTTTCGACGAGGATCGATCCGATGAGCGTGTTCAAGCGTGGAAGCCGGGCGCTGCTGCCGGTGTTGTGGATGGCATTCGCCGCGCAGGCGGCCGGGCAGCCGGCGGCGCAGGTAAGCATCGACACCGGCGCGTTGCAGGGACAGGCACTGCCGGGCGTGCAGGCCTTCAAGGGCATTCCGTTCGC
>DNXT01000035.1 GCA_003505795.1 Lysobacteraceae bacterium
CCTGCGCGATTACGCCTGCGCGCCGGTGCGGCGGCCCGGCCGGCCACGTGGCTTCGGGGTGGTGCGCGACCTGCAGGTGCCGGCCGACAATGCGCCGCGCCGCTCGCCCGACGGACGCTGGGAGGCATTCGCCGACGGCTTCGACCTGGTGCTGCGCCGCGTCGCCGACGGCCGCATCGCCCGGCTCAGCCAGGACGGTCGCGCCGATGCCTTCTACGACCCGGAGACGATCGCCTGGTCGCCCGATTCGCGGCATCTGGCCGCGTACCGGGTGACCCCGGGCCTGGCGCGGCGGGTGACCCGGGTCGAAGCCGCGCCGGCCGGGCAACTGCAGCCGATCGTCCGCACCCAGCTCTATCCCAAGCCGGGCGACGCGGTCGACGTCGAGCGCCCGGCAGTGTTCGGCGTCGACGGCACGCGCCGCGACGTCGACGCGGCGCTGTTTGCCAACCCGTACTCGCTGTCGCCGATCCAGTGGCGCCGCGACGGCGCCAGCTTCAGCTTCGAGTTCGTCCAGCGCGGCTTCCAGAAGGTGCGCGTGGTCGCGGTGGACGCCGGCAGCGGCACGCCGCACGTGGCCGTGGAGGAGGACGCCGGCAGCTTCGTCCATGCCGAACGCACGTTCGCCCACGAGGTCGACGGCCTCGGCGCGGAGATCGTGTGGATCTCCGAGCGCGACGGCTGGCGCCACCTGTACCTGGTCGACGGCCGCAGCGGCAAGGTCAAGCGCCGGATCACCCGCGGCGACTGGGTGGTGCGCGAGGTGCTGCGCGTGGACGATGCGCAGCGGCGGATCTGGTTCAGCGCCAGCGGCATGGATGCCGGCAGGGATCCCTACTACCGGCAGCTGTTCGCGGTGGACTTCGACGGCCGCCACCTGACCCGGCTGACCCAGGCCGACGCCGACCACGAGGTCGCGGTCTCCGGCGACGGCAGGTACTACGTCGACGTGTATTCGCGCCCGGACCTGGCGCCGGTGGCGGAGCTGCGCGCGATCGATGGCGCCCTGCTGCGCACGCTCGAGCGCGGCGACCTCTCGCGCCTGCAGGCGGCCGGCTGGAAGGCGCCGCAATCGTTCGTGGCGAAGGGCAGGGACGGCAGGACCGAGATCTGGGGCATGGTGGTGCGCCCGCGCGACTACGATCCGTCCAGGAAGTACCCGGTGGTCGAGAACATCTACGCCGGCCCGCACGATTCCTTCGTGCCGAAGACGTTCTGGCCGTTCGGCTACCACTCCGGCGGCGACAAGCCCATCGGCATGCAGGCGCTGGCCGACCTCGGCTTCATCGTGGTGCAGATCGACGGCATGGGCACCGCCAACCGTTCCAAGGCGTTCCACGACGTGGCCTGGAAGAACCTGGGCGATTCCGGCTTCGACGACCGCATCGCCTGGCACAAGGCGCTGGCGGCGCAGGACCCGTCCTACGACATCGGCCGCGGCGTCGGCATCTACGGCGCCTCGGCCGGGGGCCAGAGCACGCTCGGGGCGCTCGAGCGCCATCCGGAGTTCTACAAGGTGGGGGTGGCGATGGCCGGCTGCTTCGACAACCGCATGGACAAGATCAGCTGGAACGAGCAGTGGATGGGCTGGCCGGTCGACGACAGCTACGCGCGCGCGTCCGGCGCGGTCAATGCGGCCAGGCTGCGCGGCGACCTGCTGCTGGTGGTCGGCGAGCAGGACAGCAACGTCGACCCGGCCTCGACCGCGCAGGTGGTGGACGCGCTGATCAAGGCCGGCAAGGACTTCGACCTGTTGAACGTGCCCGGCGGCGAGCACGCGGTCGGCCGGTCCAGCGGCCCGATCGACTACGTCACCCGCCGCCAGTACGACTTCTTCGTGCGGCACCTGCAGGAGAGCGACACGCCGCACTGGAATTCGCTCGGGGAACCGGCGCCGTGAGCGCGGTCGCCTTCAGCACTTCGATCGCGCCGAGACGGACCCTTGTGGGAGGGGCTTCAGCCCCGACTGGCCTGACCGGGAGAGCGTCGGGGCCCAGGCCCCTCCCACGGCGGACCCGGCACATACAGGAGACTTCGCGATGATCCGCTTCACCACAGGAGCGGCGTCAGCCGCGATGGGGCGTTCCCCTGCATTTCCACGCGGCGGCGCCGCGGTGAGCGGATCAGGCCGCGGCCAGGCCCGCTTGCGGCCGAAGCCGCTCCTGCGGTGGCTTGCCACCATCGCGCTCCTGCTGCCGGTGCTGGCCGCGGCCGAAGAGCTGCCACGCTTCGTCAGCCAGGACGGTGGCCATGCGCTGCTGGTCGACGGCACGCCGTACACGGTGCTGGCCGCGCAGCTGCACAACTCCTCGGCCTGGCCGGCGGTGCTGCCGCGGGCGCTGGACCAGGTGGTGGCGCTGCACGCCAACACCGTCGAGGCGCCGGTGTACTGGGAGCAGTTCGAGCCCGAGCCCGGCCGCTACGATACGACCAACGTCGATGCGCTGGTCGAACAGGCGCGCCGGCGCGGCCTGCGCGTGGCGCTGCTGTGGTTCGGCAGCTGGAAGAACGGGCAGATGCATTACGTGCCGGAGTGGATCAAGCGCGACGAGGCGCGCCATCCGCGCATGCGCGACGCCGACGGCCAGCCGGTCGACGTGCTGTCGCCGTACGCGGCGGCCAACGTCGAGGCCGACGCGCGCGCGTTCGCCGCGCTGATGCGGCACCTGCGCAAGATCGACGGCGACCGCCGCACGGTGATCCTGGTGCAGGTCGAGAACGAGCCCGGCGCGATCGGGAGCGTACGCGACCACGGTCCGCTGGGCGAGGCGGCGTTCGCGCAGCCGGTGCCGGCGGCGATCGCGGCGAAGCTGGGCAAGCCGGCCGGCAGCTGGCAGCAGCTGTTCGGCGCGCAGGCCGCCGAGGCGTTCAATGCCTATGGCACCGCCGCCTACATCGAGCAGGTCGCCGCGGCCGGCAAGCGCGAGTACCCGCTGCCGCTCTACGTCAACACCTGGTTGCGCTACAAGGGCAAGCGCTTCCCCGGCCTGGACTACCCCTCCGGCGGCGCCACCGCCAACGTGTTCGAGCTGTGGCGTGCGGCGACACCGTCGATCGACTTCATCGGCACCGACATCTACACCAGCGACTACAACGAATACACCAAGGTTATCGGCCAGTACGCGCGCCCGGACAACCCGGCCTGGGTGTCGGAGACCGGCTTCGAGGCGGCGACCGCGCCCTACCTGTTCCACGTGCTCGGGCAGGGCGGAATCGGCTTCTCGGTGTTCGGCATCGACGACAACGCCGACACGCCCGCGAACCGCGCCGCCATCGCCGCGCACGCGGCCAATTTCGCGCAGCTGGCGCCGCTGCAGCGGATCCTCGCCAAGGCCGCGTTCGAAGGCCGGCTGCAGGCGCTGGCCGAGCAGCCGGGCCAGCCGCTGCGCACGCTGCACTTCGGCCACTGGCAGGCCAGGGTGTCGTTCGGAGCGCCGTACTGGGGCGATGCGCCGGCGATCCTGCCCGGCAGCGACGACCATGCCGGCCGCCTGCTGGTGGTCCAGACCGGGCCGGAGCAGTTCCTGGTGACCGGTTTCGCCGCGCGGGTAGAATTTGTCCGCGAAGCGGCCGATAACCGTCATGGGCAACTGCTCCGGGTCGAGCAGGGGCGCTACGTGGACGGCCGCTGGCGGTTCGAGCGGCTGCTCAATGGCGACCAGACCGACTACGGGCTCAACTTCGTGCGCGACGATCCGCCGGTGTTGCGGGTCACCGTCGGCACGTATTGAACCCGGCCCGCCCGATCCCGCCACCGGACCTGCCGCATGAGCATCGCCTCCATCGCCGCCTCGGGAATCAACGCCGCCGCGCTGCGCCAGTACGCGGCCGCGAGCAATGTCGCGCGGGCGCCACTGGCCGACGCGCCGCGGCTGGGCGTGGCGAGCGG
>DNXT01000463.1 GCA_003505795.1 Lysobacteraceae bacterium
CCACGCGATCCGCCGGGCCAGCGCGGCGTCGTAGCGGCGCGCATCGCGCGAGGCCAGCACCAGTTCGATCAGGTAGCGCTCCAGCTGCGGCGCCACGTGCAGCGACAGCACCGCGCTGCGGGCGGCATAGACGTCCTGGAGCGGAATCCGGTCCTGCACGTGTTCGGCCTTGTCCAGCACGTTGCGGGCGCTCTCGCGGGCCAGGCGCAGGATCTCGGCCTCCGCTTCGGCCTCCGGATAGCCGACCCGTACGTGCATCAGGAAGCGGTCGAGCTGGGCCTCGGGCAACGGGAACGTGCCCTCCTGCTCGATCGGATTCTGCGTGGCCATCACCAGGAACAGGTCCGGCAGCGCATAGGTGTGCCGCCCCACGGTGACCTGGCGCTCGCCCATCGCCTCCAGCAGCGCCGACTGCACCTTGGCCGGCGCCCGGTTGATCTCGTCGGCGAGCAGGATCGGATGGAAGATCGGCCCGGGAACGAACTCGAAGCGGCCTTCCTGCGGGCGCCAGATCTCGGTGCCGGTGAGATCGGCCGGCAGCAGGTCCGGGGTGAACTGGACACGGGCGAAGTCGGCCTCCAGCCGCGCCGCCAGAGCGCGGATCGCGGTGGTCTTGGCCAGTCCCGGGGCGCCCTCGACCAGCAGATGGCCGTCGGCCAGCAGCGCGATCAGGAGCCTCTCGACCAGGGCCGCCTGGCCCACGATGCGGCGGGACAGCGAGTCGCGCAGCGCGACGAAGACGGCGTGCAGCCTGGCCATGTCAGGCGCCGCCGCGGTTTCGGACGGGATCAGGGGGGGAGCATTCATAGGGCCAGTTTGACCGATCCTCGCGCCATTGGTTCAGTCATGCTGCCATCGCGCGGGCTTCCAGTCAGGCAACCGCCATCGCAGAACCCAAAAGAAAAGGGCCGCGCGAGGCGGCCCCTTCCATGCGTCGAGTGCTCGATCCGCTCAGCTGGCCTTGGCGACGCGCAGCACCTTCGGCGTCACGAAGATCAGCAGCTCAGCCTTGTCCTTGCTGCGACCGCGCTTCTTGAACAGGTTGCCCAGGAACGGGACGTCGCCCAGGAACGGGACCTTGGATACGCTGCTTCGATCGGTAAACTCGTAGACGCCACCGACCACCACGGTCTGCCCATCCTCGACCAGCACCGCGGTGTTGATTTCACGGCGATTTATGGTGGGAACGGTGCCATAGCCATCCAATTCCAGATACTCGTCGACCTCGTCCTTCTTCACGTTCATGTTCAGGAAGACGCGATTGTCGTTGGTGATGGTCGGAGTGACTTTAAGTTCCAGCAGCACTTCCTTGAACTGTACGTTCGGCGTCGCCTGGGTACCGGCGGAGCCGCCAGTGATGGTGACGTAGCCGATTTCCTTGCCTTGCTTGATCACGCCCTCGCGCTGGTTGGCAGTGACGATGCGCGGATTCGAGATCACTTCGCCACGCCCTTCTTCCTGCAGCGCGGACAACTCGAGGTCGAGGTTGAAGTTCGCGCCAAGCAGGGTATAGGCGATGCTCGGCTTGGACGTGCCCGTGGTGTAGCTGCCCGCCGGCAAACTGACGTTCAAGCCGCGGCTCGCTGCGGTACCGCCACCGGTGGCGCCACTGCCGATGGTGGCCACGTTGTCGCCATAGGTGTGGGTACCGCCGATGCCGAACTTGGCACCGAGATCGCGCGCGAAGGTATCGGTCGCGATGACGATGCGGCCCTCGATCAGCACCTGGTCGACCGGACGGTCGATATGGTCGATCAGCTCGCGCATCTGCGCGACCTTCTTCGGGATGTCGCTGATCATCAGCGTATTGGTACGCTCGTCGGCGACCACGCGGCCGCGCGGCGACAGGAACCCGTTCTCGTTGTTGCCGTTGCCACCGCCGCCACCGCCGCCACCGATGCCCTTGGCCTCGGTCAGCGCCTTGAAGATCGCCGATGCGGAGTGGTAGTTGATCTGGATGTAGTCGGTGGTCAGGTCCTCGCGGTTCTCGATGGCGATGCGCGCGTCTTCCTTGTCCTGCTCGAACCTGGCCAGTTCCGACTGCGGCGCGACCCACACCACGCCGCCGTCGCGGCGCTTGTCCAGGCCCTTGGCGCGCAGCACGATGTCCAGCGCCTGGTCCCACGGCACGTTGACCAGGCGCAGGGTCACGTTGCCCTGCACCGTGTCGGAAGCCACGACGTTGAGGTTCGATTCCTCGGCGATCAGCTGCAGCACGGTGCGCACCGGCACGTCCTGGAAGTTGAACGTCACCGGACGGCCGCTGTAGCCGCGCGTCTGCAGCTTGGCGGCCGTTCTGTTGACCGACTCCGGCGTCACCGCTCCCATCGCGGCCTCGCCCTTGCGCGGGGCGATCTCGACGACGTACTCGTTGCCGGTCTGGTAGGCCAGCGACTCGAACGGGCCATTGGTGCTCAGCACCAGCTGCGATCCGCCGCCGGACGGCTTGGCGTCGATGCGCTGCACCGGGGTGGCGAAATCGGTGACGTTCAGCGGTCGCTGCAGCTCTGCAGGCAGCCTGGCGTTGCCGACGTCCACCACCACGTTGCTGCCCTGCGTACGCAGGTCCGGGCTGGCGCCCTGGCCGTCGAACTGCAGGATCAGGCGGCCGGCGCCGTCATCGCCGCGCTTGAAGTCGATCTTCGACACCGCGATGGTCGCCGGAACCGACTTCGCCGGATCGTGCCCGTTGAGATCGGCCGCGCCAGGCGCTGCCGCGAAGGAAGAGCCGCTAGCCAGCGCAAGCGCGAACCCCAACGCGCATGCACGGATCGCTCGGCGCCGGATGGGACGCAGGCTCAGGGCTTTGGAAAAAGTCATCGTGCTATCCCCTATCAATCATTGATCATCAAGTGCGAGCGCGGCAGGCCGTTCCAGCCAACCACCCGCACCATCCGGCACAAGTTCAATCAACTCGATGCGGTCCTCGAATACGCCCGTGACCCGTCCATCGCTCTGCCCCATGTAGATCCCCGGCCGGATCCGGTAGGTCACCTTGTCCGGTGCCATCACCAGTCCCACGAGACTTGCGCCGCCGCCGATCGTTCCGATCATGTCCAGGCTGTCCAGCGGGAACGCCTCGAGCGGCTCCTTGCGGCGATTCGGATCCGGACGCAGGCCGCTTCCCCCGTCGGGATTGGCCCACGCATCGGTAAAGGGATCGCGCATGCCCTGTGCGGAGTACTCGAACGTTTCGAACTGCTGCATCACCGGCAGCGGATCGAGCGGCGGTGCCGGTCGCGCACGCACCTCCGCCACCCATGCCTTCAGGTTGGGGGCGTCCCCTGGCGTACTGGTGACGCCACGCCCGCATCCGGCCAGCAGGAGCACAACGGACAGGCAGAACAGTCTTCCCAAGGATGTCATGTTCATGCCTTGCCCTTCTTGTTCTTCTTGTCGGCGTCGGCGGCCGCCTTTTCCTGCGCGGCCATTTCCTCGTCGTCGAGATAACGGTAGGTCTTGACCGTTCCCGAAAGCTCCAGGGCACCGCGCGGCGTGATGCCCGCCTTGGAATCCTTGGGCTTGAGATTGATGTCGTGCATGGTGAGGATGACCACCCGCGGCAAGGACGCCACGCCGCTCACGAACGCACCGAACTGGTGGTAGCTGCCCACCATGCGCAGCGCGATCGGCTTCTCGGCGTAGAACTCCTTCGGCGATTCCGGCCCGGGCTGGAACAATTCGTTGTTCAGTCCGCTGGACAACGCCGTCTGCGAGATGTCGATGATCAGGTCCGGCATCTCGGTCTTGCTGGGCAACTGGCGCAGCATCTGCTGCAGCACCTGCTCCATCTGCGCCAGCTGCTGCTTCAACGGCTCGAGGTTGACCGCCCGTCCCTGCTCCTTCTCGAAGTCGGCACGCAGCTGGACCTCCTTGCGCTCGAGCCCGTCCAGCTCCTCGGTCTTGCCCTTGATGAGGACGAACCAGGCCAGGACCAGGATGAAGACGGAAATGAGCACGCAGAACACGATCTTGGCTTTCTGCGGCCAGCTCCCGATGTTGTTGAAATCGAGATCACTGATGCTGAATTTCTTCTGGCTCACGATTTCGCCCCTCCCTGCGTGCCGGCGGCCGGCGGCGCTGTCTCTGCTGGCTTGGCCTGATCATCCTGGGAGCCTTGCGGCAGCGCAGCTGGAGCCTGGGTCTGCGCATCGGCAGCATCCACTGCAGCCGCCTTCTCGTCCGGCTTGGCCAGCTTCACCTTGAGCGTGAACACGTACGGAAGCGCCTTGCTGTCGATAGCAGCCGTGTCCTTGCCGCTCTTGTCCTGGCTCTTGGCCTCGATGATCGACAGGTCCGGGTTGGTCATCCAGCCGGACCCTTCGAGATTGCGCATGTAGGCGCTGACCCGCGCGTTGGACTGCGAGCGCCCCTCCAGGGTCAGCACTTCGCCCTCCTGCTTGATCGCGGCCAGCACCACGCCGTCGGGAATCGTGCGTACCAGCGAATCGAACAGGTGCACCATCTGCGAACGGTTGGCCTGCAGTTCCTCGATCACCTTCTTGCGCGCAAGCAGGCGGTCCCGCTTCTTGTCGAGCTCGTCGATTTCCTTGTTCTGTGCCTTGACCTTCTCGATCTCGGCCGTCAGGAAGCTGTTGCGGTCGTTCTGTCCGCTGATCTGGCGGTCGTAGTAGAACCACAGCAGCGCCGACAGCAGCACGCCCGCCAGCGCGGCGAAGCCGAGCATGGAGTAGAACTCGCGTTCGCGCTGTTTGCGGCGCTCGGCGCGCCAGGGCAATAGATTGATTCTGGCCATCAGTCGAAGCTCCTCATGGCCAGGCCCGTCGCGATCATCAGGGCCGGTGCGTCCAGCGCCAGCGCCTGGGCCTGGACCTTCGGCCCGAGCGTCATCTGCGCCAGCGGGTTGGCGACGATGGTCGAGACGCCAAGCTGCTCTTCGACCATCTCCGGCAGCCCGGCCAGCGCCGCGCAGCCGCCGGCCAGCACGATGTAGTCGACGCGGTTGAACTCGCTGCCGGCATAGAAGAACTGCAGCAGGCGGCTGATCTGCTGGACGGTCGCTTCCTTGAACGGCTCGAGCACCTCGATCTCGTAGCTTTCCGGCAGGCCGCCCTGGCGCTTGGCCAGCCCGGCTTCCTCGTAGGTCAGCCCGTAGCGGCGCATCACCTCGTCGGTGAGCTGCTTGCCGCCGAACACCTGTTCGCGGCTGTACAGGCTGCGGCCGCCGCGCAGCACGTTGAGCGTGGTCATCGTCGCGCCGATGTCGACCAGCGCGACCACGCCGTCCTGCGCGACCGGCAGTTCGTTGGCGACCAGGGCGAAGGCGTTCTCGACCGCGAAGGCCTCCACGTCCATGACCCTGGCGGTCAACCCGCCGAGCTCGAGCGCGGACTGGCGCAGCTCCACGTTCTCCGAGCGCGAGGCCGCGAGCAGCACCTGCACCATCTCCGGGTTGTTCGGCATCGCGCCGAGCACCTCGAAGTCGAGGTTCACTTCCTCGATCGGGTACGGGATGTAGTTGGTGGCCTCGAGCTCGACCTGGGCTTCCATGTCGTTCTCGTCCAGATCGGCCGGCATCGGGATCAGCTTGGTGATCACCGCCGATCCCGCCACCGCCGCCGCCGCGAACTTGGCCTTGGAACCGGAACGGTTCACCGCCCGGCGAATCGCTTCACCGACGGCCTCGACCTCGACGATGTTCTTTTCCACCACCGCGTTCGGCGGAAGTGGCTCCACCGCGTAGTGCTCCACGCGGAAACGGTTACCGCTGCGGGAAAGCTGCAACAGCTTTACCGCAGTCGAACTGATGTCGACGCCAATGAGCGGCGACTGACTCTTGGGAATAAGCCCCACGGAAACTCCCCTGCCGACGGGCACTTGGACGCGTCTTCTGCGCCCGCGCATTAATAATCAAATTTTTACAATTGGCAACCACTTCGCGCAAAAGCCGGCGGCTGATCACGCGACCCCAGTGGCTGTCAACTGCGTTCCCCAGGCCCGACCCCAGCCAGACCCGGCGTAATCTATACTCTGCGGCCACGAAATCTGCAATCGGAATCTGTCTTGATGCCCCGTTTTCGTCGTTGGCTGGGCTGGCTCCTGGCCACGCTCGTCGTGTTTGCGCTGCTGGGCGGCATCGCCGCCGGCAGCGTCTACTACGCCGTCTCCTCCAAGCTGCCCGACGTCCAGGCGCTCAAGCAGGTGGAACTGCAGGAGCCCCTGTACGTCTACTCCAGCGACGGCCAGCTGATGGCCGTCTATGGCGAAACCCGCCGCTACCCGATCCAGATGAAGGACGTTCCGGAGCGGCTCAAGCAGGCCTTCCTGGCCACCGAAGACGCCCGCTTCTACGAGCACGGCGGCGTCGACTACAAGGGCATCGCCCGCGCCGTGTGGCTGATCGCCACCACCGACGCCAAGCGCGTTCCCGGCGGCTCGACCATCACCCAGCAGGTCGCCCGCCAGTTCTTCCTGAGCTCGGAGTACAGCTACACCCGCAAGCTCGCGGAGATCCTGCTGGCGCGCAAGATCGAGAGCGAGCTCAGCAAGGACGAGATCTTCGAGCTCTACCTCAACAAGAGCTTCTTCGGCAACCGCGCCTACGGCGTGGCTGCGGCCGCCGAATACTATTACGGCAAGAAGCTCGGCGAATTGAGCCTGGACGAGATGGCCTCGCTGGCCGGCATCCCCAAGTTCCCGTCCAGCGGCAACCCGATCAGCAACCCCGAACGCGCGCGCGAGCGCCGCGACTACTACGTGCTGCAGCGGATGGCCGAGCTGGGCTTCATCAGCCAGGCCGAGGCCGACGCGGCCAAGGCCGTGCCGATGCACGCCACCCCGCACGAGCCGCCGGTGCAGGTCTACGCCCCGTACGTGGCCGAGCTGGTGCGCCAGGAAATGATCGCGCGCTATGGCGGCGAGGTGCTCAACAAGGGTTACCACGTCACCACCACCATCGATGCGCCGCTGCAGACCGCCGCCGACGCCGCGGTCCGCGACGGCCTGATCCTGTACGACCACCGCCACGGCTGGCATGGCGTGGAAAAGCACGTCGACGTGGCCGCCGACGCCGATGCCGCGGCCCTGGCCGCGCAGCTGGCGGGCAGCGTTTCGCAGGGCGGCCTGGCGCCGGTCATCGTCGCCCGCACCAATCCGGACGGCGGCGTGACCGTGGTCCGCCACGACAAGAGCGAACTCACCCTGCCCGCAAGCGCGACCCGCTGGACCGGCAAGACTCCGGCCGCCCTGCTCAAGCGCGGCGACCTGACCCGCATCCGCGCCGGCCAGAAGGAAGGCGAGTGGACGATCGAGCAGCTGCCGCGCGGCCAGGCCGCGCTGGTGTCGCTGGACGCCGACAGCGGCGCGCTGCGGGCCTTGGTCGGCGGCTTCAGCTTCGCCGGCAACAAGTTCAACCGTGCCACCCAGGCGCGCCGCCAGCCCGGCTCCAGCTTCAAGCCGTTCGTCTACGCGGCGGCGTTCGAGAAGGGCTTCAACCCGGCCTCGATCGTGCTGGATGCGCCGGTGGTGTTCCGCGACCGGCGCGGCAAGACCTGGTCGCCGCAGAACGACGGCGGCGGCTTCCGTGGGCCGATGCGCCTGCGCGAGGCCCTGGTGCAGTCGCGCAACCTGGTCTCCGTCCGGCTTCTTGATGCGATCGGCGTCGATTTTGCACGCAAGTACATCAGCCAGTTCGGTTTCGACGAGGCCGAGCTGCCGCCCAACCTGTCGATGTCGCTGGGCACCGCGTCGCTGACCCCGCTGTCGGTCGCGCGCGGCTACGCCGTGCTCGCCAACGGCGGCTCGCGCGTGGACACCTGGCTGATCGACGAGGTCAAGGACCGCGACGGCAACGTGCTGTTCAAGGAGAACCCGGCGCTGGCCTGCCGCAGCTGCGGCACGCAGGGCGGCGCCGGCACGCCGGCGAGCCAGGTGGTGGACGGCTTCAATTTCGG
>DNXT01000462.1 GCA_003505795.1 Lysobacteraceae bacterium
CCAGGCCAACGCCTGCTGGTTCATCGCCACCGCGGCGCCGTTGAGCTCGATCGCGCGCATCAGCGCCGCGAACGACACCGGCACCAGTCCCTGCTGCCAGGCGTAGCCGAGCATGAACAGGTTCGCCGCGATCGCGTCGCCGAACAGCGCGGTGGCCAGCTGGGTGGCGTCGAGCAGCAGCGGTTCGCGGCCGCCGAGCGCGACCCGCACGCCGGCGACGATGTCGGCGGCCGGGAACTGCAGGTCCGGCCGCGTGGTGAACGTGCCCGGCATCGCCTCGTAGGTGTTGAGCACCACCTGCGAGCGGTCGCCGCGCACCTTCGACAGCGCCCAGTAGTCGTTGACCACCACCATGTCGCAGCCGAGCACCAGGTCGGCCTCGCCGGCGGCGATGCGCACCGCATGGATGTCGGCGGGGCGCCGGGCGATGCGGAAATGGGTGGTGACCGCGCCGCCCTTCTGCGCCAGCCCGGTCTGGTCGAGCACGCTGGCGCCCTTGCCTTCCAGGTGGCCGGCCATGCCCAGCAGCGCGCCGATCGTCACCACGCCGGTGCCGCCGACGCCGGTGATCAGGATGTTCCAGGGTTGCGACAGGTCCGAGCGGAACACCGGCTCCGGCAGCGCGTCGAGCAGCGCCGCCGCGTCGATCTTCCTGCCCTTGCGCGGCGCGCCGCCATGCACGGTCACGAAGCTCGGGCAGAACCCGGACACGCAGGAATAGTCCTTGTTGCAGTTGGACTGGTCGATGGCGCGCTTGCGCCCGTACTCGGTCTGCTTCGGCAGCACCGACATGCAGAAGCTCTTCTCGCCGCAGTCGCCGCAGCCCTCGCAGACCAGCGAGTTGACCATCACCCGCTTGGCCGGGTCGGCCAGCTTGCCGCGCTTGCGCCGGCGCCGCTTCTCGGTGGCGCAGGTCTGGTCGTAGATCAGGATCGACACGCCCTTGACCTGGCGCAGGCGCTTCTGCACCTCGTCCAGTTCGCCGCGGTCGTGGAAATCGACGTCGGCCGGGAACAGCTCGCGCCGGCGCGTCCACCGGCCGATGTCGTCGGACACCACGGCGATGGTGTGGATGCCCTCGGCGCGCATCTGCCGGGCGATGTCCGGCACGCTCAGGCTGCCGTCCACCGGCTGGCCGCCGGTCATCGCCACCGCGTCGTTGTAGAGGATCTTGTAGGTGATGTTGACGCCGGTGGCGACCGACTGGCGGATCGCCAGCGTGCCGCTGTGGAAATAGGTGCCGTCGCCGAGGTTCTGGAACACGTGCGGCGTGTCGGTGAACGGCGCCTGCCCGGACCAGGTGACGCCTTCGCCGCCCATGTGGGTGAAGGTGTCGGTGGCGCGGTCCATCCACGTCACCATGTAGTGGCAGCCGATCCCGCCCATCGCGCGCGAGCCTTCCGGCACCACCGTGGAGGTGTTGTGCGGGCAGCCGGAGCAGTAGTGCGGCACGCGCGGGAAGTTGGCGCGCGGCAGGGCCATTTCCGCTTCCTTCTGCTCCATCCAGCGCAGCCGCTGCTCGATCGAGCCGGTGTCGATCGTGCTGGACTGGGGCAGGCGCTGGATGCGCCTGCCGATCACCGCCGCGATGGTGGCCGGGGTCAGCTCGCCGGTGGACGGCAATATCCACTCGCCGTCTTCGTCGTACTTGCCGACGATGCTCGGGCGCGGACCGGCATGGGCCGGCCAGTTGTAGAACAGCTCCTTCATCTGGCGCTCGATGAAGGCCTTCTTTTCCTCGACGACGACGATGTCCTGCAGCCCGCGCGCGAACGCGGCGATGCCGACCGGCTCCAGCGGCCAGGTCATGCCGACCTTGTACACGCGGATGCCGATCCGCTCGCAGGCGCGCGCGTCCAGGCCCAGGTATTCCAGCGCCTGCAGCACGTCCAGGTAGCTCTTGCCGGTGGTGACGATGCCCAGCCGCGCGTCCGCCGAGTCCATCACCACCCGGTCGATGCGGTTGGCGCGCGCGAACGCCTGCGCCGCCTTGACCGCGTAGCGGTGCAGGCGCATCTCCTGGTCCATCGGCGGATCCGGCCAGCGGATGCTCAGGCCGCCGGGCGGCAGCGCGAAGTCCTCCGGCAGCACGATCCGGCGCGCGAACGGGTCCACGTCCACCGAGGCCGACGACTCGACCGTCTCGGCGATGGTCTTGAAGCCGATCCAGCGCCCGGTGTAGCGGCTCATCGCCCAGCCGAGCAGGCCCAGGTCGAGCACGTCCTGCACCCCGGACGGGTTGAGGATCGGCATCATCGCGCTGACGAATTCCTCCTCCGAGCCGTGCGGCAGGGTCGAGCTGCGGCAGGCGTGGTCGTCGGCGGCCAGCGCCAGCACCCCGCCCAGCGGCGTGGTGCCGGCGGCATTGGCGTGTTTGAACACGTCGCCGCTGCGGTCCACGCCCGGGCCCTTGCCGTACCACATGCCGAACACGCCATCGACGGTGGCGCCGGGGAACAGGTTGGTCTGCTGGGTGCCCCACACCATGGTCGCGGCCAGGTCCTCGTTGAGGCCGGGGGTGAACTTCACCTGCGCCGCCTCCAGGTGCCGGCGCGCGCGCCACAGTTCCAGGTCCAGGCCGCCCAGCGGGCTGCCGCGGTAGCCGCTGACGAAGCCGGCGGTGTTCAGTCCCGCGGCCCGGTCGCGCTGGCGCTGCATCAGCGGCAGCCGCACCAGCGCCTGCACCCCGGACAGGTAGATGCGCCCGTCGGTGCGGGTGTACTTGTGTTCCAGCGTGTAGTCGGTATCCAGGGTGCCGATCGCCGGCGTGTTGGCAGAAGAAGGCGACGTGAGTTCGGCGGTACTGGTCATGGCTGGCCCGGAAAGGGATGGCTGATCGGAATCTGCGGCAGACTCCACGACGGCCGCCGGATTGTAACAGCGCCTACTTTTGTGACCCCAGGCACTCGTCCTATGTGCTCTGGTGCGGTTAGGATGGAGCAGGGAGGACGCGGGTCGTACCTTAGGGGGAAGCAACAGTGAAAGTGAAGAACGCATGGGCCATGTCGCTGGCCATGCTGGGGTTCGTCTGTTTCGGCGTACAGGCGCAGAACCTGCCCAAGCCCAAGGAGTTCTATTTCGACGAGGACAAGTCCACCACCCGTGCCGTGGTCGCGGTGCAGGGCGAGGGCGATGCCGTGGTCGACCGCCTGGCCGCGATGGTCCAGCGCGATTCGCGCGCGGTCGAAGCGCGCGCGCAGCTGGCCGCGATCGCCTATGCCGGCGGTCGTCGCGAACTCGGCGAACAGCTCTACCAGGCGGTGCTGGGCGGCCTCTCCAGCAGCGCGCAGCAGTACCGCACCATCGCCTGGAACCACGGCTGGGATCTTCTCCACGCCGGCCAGGCGGACAAGGCCGTGCAGCAGTGGGCCGAGCTGATCGGCGGCCGCCCGGCGGCGCCGGACTGGTTGCCGCCGACGCTGGCGCTGGGACTGTGGCAGGCCGGCCGCAAGGACGAGGCCGTGGAGTGGTACGCCGCGGCGGTACGCACCTGGCCGGACCGCTGGGGCAG
>DNXT01000465.1:0-2674 GCA_003505795.1 Lysobacteraceae bacterium
GCCCCCGGCAGCAGGCGCAGGTAGCCCTTCTCAGGGCGCGCGTACGGCGCCATTGCCAGGTCGCTGGCCTTGCGCGCCAGCGGCGCGACCACCCGCACCACGCCGCGCCACAGCTTCACCACCAGCCAGGCCGCGCCGAAGAAGCCGTAGCGGATCGCCGCGCCGAAGCCGCGGCGCCCGATCGCGACCGGCTTCTGCCAGCGGCTCTGCGGCCGCCACTGCGGATGCGGCGGCTCTTCCGGGAACGCCAGCGGCGGGCGGCCCTTGAGCGAGCTCAGCATCGGGATCAGGGTCATCGACACCACCAGCGAGATGGCGATGGCGATCGCCACGGTCAACGCCTGGTCGCGGAACAGCTGCCCGGCGATGCCCTCGACGAACACCAGCGGCAGGAACACCGCGATCGTGGTCAGGGTGGAGGCCATCACCGCCATGCTCACTTCGCGGGTGCCCGCGATCGCGGCCTCGAGTACGCCGAGCCCGCGTTCGCGCGCCTTGGCGATGCTCTCCAGCACCACGATCGAGTCGTCCACCACCAGCCCGGTGGCCAGTGCCAGGCCGCCCAGCGACATCACGTTGAGGCTGAGCCCGAACTGGCCCATGAAGAAGAACGTGGTGACGATCGACACCGGCAGCGACAGGCTGATCACGAACGTGCTCCAGCCGTCGCGCAGGAACAGGAAGATGATCAGGATCGCCAGCGCGCCGCCGATCACCGCGTCGTGCTTGACCGAAGTGATCGCCGCCTCGATGAAGTGCGACTGGTCCTCGATCGTGGTGATCTCCACGTCGCCGGGCACGGTCGCCTTGATCTGCTCCAGGCGCTTGCGCAGCGCCGCCGCGGTGGACACGGTGTTGGCGTCGCCCTCCTTGTAGATCGCCAGCTCGACCGCCTCCTTGCCGCCGAGACGGATGATCGCCTCGCGCTCCTTGAAGCCCTGGCGCACCTCGGCGACGTCCTTCAGCCGCACCGGCATGCCGCCGGCGATGCTGGCGGTCGACGACTCGGCCGAAGTGCTCTGCACCTCGGCCGCGGCGGCGATGGCCGCCTGCGAACCGGTGGCCGCGGCGATCGCGTACATCTGCTGCATGGCCGCGTCGGCGGCGCCGCCGCTGCCGCTGGTGGTGGTCACCAGCAGGTTGCGGATCTCCTCGATGCTGGCGAACTGGTTCACCGTCCGCACCAGGTAGCGCTGCGAGCCTTCCTCCAGGCGGCCGCCGGAGATGTTGATGTTCTCTTCCTTGAGCCGGGTGATGACGTTGTCGATCGGCAGGTTGAGCTGGGCCAGCTTCTGCTGGTCGATGTCGACCTGGATCTCGTCCTCCAGGCCGCCGCCGACCTTGACCGCGGCCACGCCGGCGACCGGCTCCAGCTTCTTCTTCAGGTCCTCGTCGGCATAGCGGCGCAGCACGGTCAGCTGGCGGACCGCGTCGGCGTCGCCACGCGCCTCGTCCCTGGGCGACAGCACCAGGCGCATGATCGGCTCGGTGGACGGATTGAAGCGCAGCAGCACCGGCGCCTTCGCCTCCAGCGGCAGCGACAGCGCTTCCATCTTGTCGCGCACCTCCAGGCTGGCCTGGTCCATGTTGGTGCCCCAGGCGAACTCCAGCACCACGTCGCTCTGGCCGGTGCGCGAGATCGACTTGAGCTTGCGCAGGTTCTTGACCACGCCGACCGCTTCCTCGACCGGCTCGGTCACCAGCGTCTCGATCTCGGCCGGGGCCGCGCCGGTGTATTCGGTACGTACGGTCAGGGTCGGATAGCTCAGGTCCGGCAGCAGGTTGACCTTGAGGCTGCCCAGCGCGATCACGCCGAACAGCAGCATGGTGACGGTGATCATCGCGATGGTGACGCGACGGCGGGTGGCGAACTCGACCAGGCCGCCGCCCATCGAGCCCGGCGCCGCGTGGGTGGCAGGATCGCTGCCGTGATCGGACCCGGCGCTGCTCATGAACGCTTGCCTTCGGCCTGCGCGACCGCGGTGACCGGGTCCTTGTCCTTGGGCTGGCCGATGACCTGCACCGCGGTGCCGTCGCGCAGCGCGACCTTGCCGGCAGTCACCACCTGGTCGCCTTCCTTGAGCCCCTCGCGCACCTCCACCCACGGCCCTTCGGCGTAGCCGAGCTTGACCGGCACCCGCGCCGCCTTGCCCTCGCGCACCAGGTAGACCGCCGGCTCGCCGTCGTCGAGCAGCGCCAGCCGCGGCACCACCAGCGCGTCCGCGCGCTGGTCGTAGTCGATGCGGATGCGCCCGAACATGCCCGGCTGCAGCGCCGGCGCCTTCTCGCCGAACGCGCAGATCACCCGGAACGTGCCGCTGCCCGAATCCACCACCGGCGCGATGCGGTCGACCACGCCGGTGAAGCTCCTGCCCGGCAGCGCGTCGGCCAGCAGCGTCACCGGCTGGCCGGGCTTGAGCGTGGCCAGTTCGCGCTCGGGCACGTTGAGCGTGGCCTCCAGCCGCGAGTCGTCGACGATGCGGAAGATCGGCGTGTTGATCTGCACGAAGTTGCCGGTCTTGATCGAGCGCGAGGCGATCACCCCGGAGATCGGCGCCACCACGGTGGCGTAGGAAAGCTCGAGCACGGCCAGGCGGTGCTGCGCGCGGATGTTCTCCAGGTCGAACTTGAGCTGGTCGACGTCCGCCGCGCTGACCAGTTGCTGGCCGACCAG
>DNXT01000465.1:2819-2999 GCA_003505795.1 Lysobacteraceae bacterium
ACCAGTTGCTGGCCGACCAGCTGGTTGGCCCGGCGGTAGCTGTTCTCGAGCTTGCGCAGCTGCGCCTCGCTCTGCGCCACCGCCAGCCGCGCGCGGTCCGGATCCAGGCGCACCAGCGGCTGCCCGGCGGCCACCTTCTGGCCTTCCTCCACCAGCACCTCCAGCGCCACGCCGGAGGTC
>DNXT01000464.1:0-130 GCA_003505795.1 Lysobacteraceae bacterium
CGGCCGCCGCGTCGGCACAGGCCGCCCCGACGATGCCGGCGCCGACGACGATCAGATCGAAGGTCTGCCGGCCGATACAGGCGCAGCCCGACGACTCTTCCCTTCCCTCGCGCGCGGGGGAAGGTGCCCG
>DNXT01000464.1:407-14925 GCA_003505795.1 Lysobacteraceae bacterium
GCGGGGGAAGGTGCCCGAAGGGCGGATGGGGGAAGCTCTTCGCCTTCTGCCCCCATCCGGCGCTGCGCGCCACCTTCCCCCGCTTGCGGGGGAAGGGAGGAAGCAGAGGCCCCCGCTTGCGGAGGAAGGGACGGACTACAGACTCCTTCCGACGAGGAAACAGAGGTGTCTTGCGGCGGCCGCAGTCCCGCCATCAGCCGCGGATGCCCCATGCGAACGGATCGGCCGGATCGAGCAGCAGCTGGGCACGCGCGGTGATGTGCGCGGTGCCGGTGATGCGCGGCAGGATGCCGCGTTCGCCGCGCCGATAGCTGCCTTCGAACACGCTGCCGAGAATCCCCTGCTGCACCCAGCGCGCGCCTTCGGCCAGTTCGCCGTCGGCCGCCAGGCACGCCAGCTTGGCGCTGGTGCCGGTGCCGCACGGCGAGCGGTCGTAGGCCAGGCCCGGGCACAGCACGAAGTTGCGCGACTGGCCGCTGCCGTCCGGTGCCGGGCCGTTGACCTCGATGTGGTCGATCTCGCCGCCGCCGGCGCCGCTGATCCCGGCCGCCTCCAGCGCTTGGCGGATCGCCTCGGTATAGGCGGTCAGCTCGCGCTGGTGGGCCAGGTCGAGCGGATACGGCGCCTGCTCGGTGATGTAGAACCAGTTGCCGCCCCAGGCGATGTCGCCGCGGACCTCGCCGTGGCCGGGCACCTGCACCGCCACGTCGCGGGCGTGGCGGTAGCTCTCGACGTTGTCGACCGACACGCGGCCGTCGGCCTGCAGGTCCACCCCGACCGTGCCGACCGGGGTCTCGATGGCATGCCGCCCCGGCCCGATCCGGCCCAGTTCCCGCAGCGTGCGCACCACCCCGATGGTGCCGTGGCCGCACATTCCCAGGTAGCCGACGTTGTTGAAGAAGATCACCCCCGTGCAGGCGGCCGGGTCGCGCGCCGGCAGCAGCAGCGCGCCGACCATGGTGTCCGAGCCGCGCGGTTCGCAGGCGATCGCGCTGCGCCAGTGGTCGAATTCGCGGCGGAAGCGCTCGCGGCTCTGCGCCAGGTCTCCGTCGCCCAGGTCGGGGAATCCGGCGACGACCACGCGGGTCGGTTCGCCGGCGGTGTGGGAGTCGATCACGTCTATCGTGTGCATGGCACAGATGCTCCCATCCGCGCGGCCGCGGCGACTAGCGCCGAATGCCGGTGCGCGATGCGGAAATCCGCACAATGCCCGGCACGCCCCGGGCGCCGCTTTGCGCTAGCATCGGGGGAACGCCGCGCCGCCGCGCATCCTTCCCGCCACACCCGCACAACGCCAGTGAGCACGATGGATCCGAACCTGCCCGCCCTCGAAATGCAGACCCTGTTCGACGCCCTGCCGGACGTGGTGTTCTTCGTCAAGGACCGGCAGGGGTGCTACACCCACTGCAACCTGACCCTGGTGCGGCGGCTCGGCCGCAAGCAGCGCAGCGAGGTGATCGGCAAGTCGCCGCTGGAAGTGTTCCCGCTGCCGCTGGGCGGCAGCTACATGATGCAGGACCGGCGCGTGCTGTGCGGCGAGCTGATCGACAACCAGCTCGAGGTGCACCTGTACCCCAACCGCCTGCCGGGCTGGTGCCTGACCTTCAAGCGCCCGCTGTGCGAAGGCGACGACGTCAGCGGCGTCATCGGCATCTCGCGCGACCTCGACCCGCAGCAGGGCCACGATACCCAGTACGAGAAACTGCGTCTGGCGCTGGCCTACCTGCACGCCAACTACGCGCAGAACGTGCGCATGCGGACCCTGGTCGACCTCACCGGCTTCTCGATGTCCAAGCTGCAGCGCTCGTTCCGGCGCGTGTTCCAGCTGACCCCGCAGCAGGTGCTGGCCAAGCTGCGGCTGCAGATGGCCATGCACCTGCTGCACGGTGCGCAGAGCGTGACCGAGATCGGCCACGCCTGCGGCTTCAGCGACCAGAGCGCCTTCACCCGCCAGTTCAAGTCGGCCACCGGCATGACGCCGCGCGAGTACCGGCTGCTGGCGAACGCGCACCTGGTCGAACCCGCCGCCCCGCCCTGAGCGGGCCGGGCCGGGCGTGCAGGGCATCCGCGCCTGCGGCGAAGCGGCTCAGGCGCCGCGCGGCTCGCGGTTCATCAGCTCGACCAGCAGCCGCTCGAAACGCGGCATGTCCAGCTCCTGCACGATCTGCTGCAGGTTCTCGCCCAGGCCCGGCTCATAGCCCGGCGCCCACGACAGGGTGTCGCCGTAGCCCGGTCCGAACACCGTGTCGACGTCGACGAATGCCTGCACCGAGCGCTTGATCAGGCTCGGGTCCAGCCACGCGGCGACCGCCAGCTCGTCCCACAGCGGGAAGCCGGTCTCGTGCAGCCGCAGCTGCCGGGTGAGCGCGGTGTCGGCCCGGGTCATGCGCTCCAGCAGCGCCGGGCTCAGCTCGGTATGGGTGGACGGATCCACCGGCACCATCGTGATCTTGTTCCAGGGCGCGCGCAGGGTGATGCTGGCCGCTTCCGGATCCCAGCGGAAATTGAACTCGCGCCGCGGCGAATGCACGAACTCGCGCGCGAACTGCCGCGCCGCCAGCGACGCCAGCTGCTGGTGCGGATTGAGGCTGCCGCCCATGTACACCAGTTCCTTGGCCAGCGCGGCGAAGCGGTGGTCCAGGCGCTGCGCCAGGGCCAGGTTGGTCATCGGGCCGGTGGCCAGGATCGTGACCTGCCCGGGATAGCGATGCACCATGCGCAGCATGAAGTTGGCGGCGATCTCGTTGGCCGGCTTCACCGTCGGGTTGCCTTCCGGGAGGTCGGGCACCACGTCGTGCGCGTGGTAGCTCGGCATCAGCTGCTCGGTGTTCTCCACCCACTGCTTCATCCACGCGCCTTTCCACACCAGCTTGCCGTACAGCGCCTCCCAGCGTTCGGTCATCTTCTCGCTATTGACCAGCGGGAAGGTGGCGCCCGGCACCACCGGCACGTCGGTGCGTCCGGCGATCTCGGTCAGGCGCAGGGCATGGGCGACGTTCTCGTCGTGCCAGCCGGAGCCGCTGGTGATGGTCAGGCCGAGCACGTGCACGTCCGGTGCCTGCAGCGCCATCAGCTGCGGGATGTTGAAGATCCACACGTCGTCGTCGTAGATCAGCAGGCGCTTGCCGGTCAGGTCGGGTTCGGCGGCGGATGCGGCGGAATGGGCGTGGGGATCGAACATCGGAAGCGTTCCGGTTGCGGGTGAGGATGGCGGTGCGGGCGTGCTGGCCGCACAGGATAGGCCGGGGCGGGGAGCCGCGCAGCCGTCGATCCATCGCACGTCGCAGGGCGTGGGGCAGGGAGGGTCGGCGGCCGGTGCGAGGTCGTTGGCGACCGGGCATTGACGGGAGCGGTAGCTGGAACCGCAACGGCTTCCACGCGCTGCGCGCGGGTCGCTCTTGACGGGCCAGAAGGAACCCGAAGCCCTTTCGCCGGATGCGGGCCGGCGCGATGGAGCCACACCGGTCCCCTGCGCTTCCCGGCAGGCGAGGCACGCGGCCCGAACTCGCGGCCAAGGGCCGCTCTCCGGCCTCGCCCGCCTGCGATGCTCGGCCCGCTTGGGCGGCGAAAACGTCGACTGCTGGGGCAACGGCAACGGCTAGGCGATGGCCAGCCGGACGGCGGTCGGGTGGGAAAAGAACAGACTCCGTTCGCGCCGGGTAGCAAGTGTGGGAGGGACTTCGGTCCCGACAAGCTCTGCCGACAAAGCGTGGGGACTGAAGTCGCTCCCACAGAAGGCGCCGTACCGGCCGGCAGGACGGCGGCTTCGGACGGATCGTCCATGGCGGACGCGGGCATCGCCAGGGAGAGAACCCCGCTTTCGCGGGGTTCTCCTTGCAGGACGCAGGCCGGTCGATCAGGCTTCCACGTCTTCCTTGTAGGCATCCACCGGGATGCAGGCGCACATGATGTTCTTGTCGCCGTAGACGTTGTCCACGCGCGCCACCGGCGGCCAGTACTTGGCCTGCTTGAGCGTGGGCAGCGGGAACGCCGCCAGCTCGCGCGGGTAGGCGTGGGTCCACTCGCTGCCGGAGACCTGCACGGCGGTGTGCGGGGCGTGCTTGAGCGGGTTGTCCTCGCGCTCCAGGCGGCCGTCCTCGACCGCGCGGATCTCCTCGCGGATCTGGATCATCGCGTCGATGAAGCGGTCCAGCTCATGCAGCGATTCGCTCTCGGTCGGCTCGACCATCAGCGTGCCGGCGACCGGGAAGCTCAGGGTCGGGGCGTGGAAGCCGAAGTCGATCAGGCGCTTGGCGATGTCCTCGGCGCCGATGCCGGTGGCCTTTTCCAGCGGGCGCACGTCCAGGATGCACTCGTGCGCCACCAGCCCGTTGCGGCCGGTGTAGAGCGTCTTGTAGTGCGGGGCCAGTCGCTTGGCGATGTAGTTGGCGTTGAGCAGCGCCACCTGGGTCGCCTTGCGCAGGCCGGCGCTGCCCATCAGGGTGATGTACATCCAGCTGATCGGCAGGATCGAGGCCGAACCGAAGCTCGCCGCGCTGACCATGCCGACTTCGCCTTCACCGCCCAGGGTCTTGGGGAGGAATGGAGCGAGGTGCGACTTGACCGCGCACGGACCCACGCCCGGGCCGCCGCCGCCGTGCGGGATGCAGAAGGTCTTGTGCAGGTTGAGGTGCGACACGTCCGAGCCCCACTTGCCGGGCTTGGCCACGCCGACCAGCGCGTTCATGTTGGCGCCGTCGGTGTAGACCTGGCCGCCGTGCGCGTGCACGGCTTCGCAGATGGCGACCACGTCTTCCTCGAACACGCCGTGGGTGGACGGGTAGGTGATCATCAGCGCGGCCAGGCGGTCCGAATACTTCTCGGCCTGCACGCGGATGTCTTCGACGTCGACGTTGCCGTTGGCGTCGCACTTGGTCACCACCACCTTCATGCCGCACATCTGCGCCGAGGCCGGATTGGTGCCGTGCGCGGATTCGGGAATCAGGCAGATGTCGCGATGGCCTTCGCCACGCGAGCGGTGATAGGCGCGGATCGCCAGCAGGCCGGCGTATTCGCCCTGCGCGCCGGAGTTGGGCTGCAGGCTGACCGCGTCGTAGCCGGTGCACTCGACCAGCATGGCTTCCAGTTCGTCGATCAGCTGCTTGTAGCCGGTCGACTGCGCGGCCGGCGCCAGCGGGTGGATCGCGCCGAACTCCGGCCAGGTCACCGGGATCATCTCGGCGGTGGCGTTGAGCTTCATGGTGCAGCTGCCCAGCGGGATCATGGTGCGATCCATCGCCAGGTCCTTGTCGGCCAGGGCGCGCATGTAGCGCAGCAGCTCGTGCTCGCTGTGGTGGGTGTTGAACACCGGGTGCTGCAGGAACGCGCTGGTGCGCTTGAGGTCTTCGGGCAACGCATCGGTGGTGGCCACATCGAGTGCATCGATATCGGCGGTGGCGCCGAACAGCTGCGCCAGCGCGACCACGTCGGCGCGGGTGGTGGTCTCGTCCAGGCTGATGCCCAGCGCCTCGCTGTCGATCGCGCGCAGGTTGATGCCGGCGGCCACGGCCTTGGCGTGGATCGCATCGGCATCGACGTTCTTGACGTGAACGGTGTCGAAGAAGTGCTCGCCGACGGCGACGCCGGCAGCGCGCAGCGCGGCGGCCAGGATCGCGGCCAGGCGATGGGTACGGCGAGCGATGCGGGTCAGGCCATCGGGGCCGTGGTAGACGGCGTACATCGAGGCCATCACCGCCAGCAGCACCTGCGCGGTGCAGATGTTGGAAGTGGCCTTCTCGCGGCGGATGTGCTGCTCGCGGGTCTGCAGGGTCAGGCGGTAGGCCGGGTTGCCCTGGGTGTCGATCGAGACGCCGATCAGGCGCCCCGGCATCGAGCGCTTGTAGGCGTCGCGGCAGGCCATGAAGGCCGCATGCGGGCCGCCGAAACCGAACGGCACGCCGAAGCGCTGCGAGTTGCCGACCACGATGTCGGCGCCCCATTCGCCGGGTGCGGCGATCAGGGTCAGCGCCAGCAGGTCGGTGGCCACGGCGACCAGGCCATGGCGCGCGTGCACGGCCTCGGCCAGCGCCTTGTAGTCGCCGATGTGACCGAAGGTGTCCGGGTACTGCAGCAGCACGCCGAAGCACTCGGCCTGCATCGCCTGCTGCGGGGTGCCCAGCTCCAGCACGATGCCCAGCGGCTCGGCGCGGGTGCGCAGCAGCTCCAGGGTCTGCGGATGCACCGCGTCGTGCACGAAGAACACTTCCGACTTCGACTTGGCCGAACGCTTGGCCAGGGTCATCGCTTCGGCCGCGGCGGTGGCCTCGTCCAGCAGCGAGGCGTTGGCGATCTCCATGCCGGTCAGGTCGGCGCACAGGGTCTGGAAGTTGATCAGCGCTTCCATGCGGCCCTGCGAGATTTCCGCCTGGTAGGGCGTGTAGGCCGTGTACCAGGCCGGGTTCTCCAGGATGTTGCGCAGGATCACCTTCGGCGTGTGGGTGCCGTAGTAGCCCTGGCCGATGAAGCTGCGGAACACCTGGTTCCTGTCGGCGATCGCGCGGATCTTGGCCAGCGCTTCCTCCTCGGTGATGCCGTCCGGCAGCGCCAGCGGCGCCGGCGACTTGATCTTGCCCGGGACGATGGCGTCGGTCATCGACTCCAGCGAGGCGTGGCCGAGCACGCCGAGCATCTGCGCGATCTCGGCGTCGTTGGGGCCGATGTGGCGTTCGACGAACGCGGAATGGTGTTCGAGGTCGCGCAGCGAGGGGTGGTTCTGGGGCATGGCAGGCATCCGGCAGGAGAGGGCACGCGAAAGGCGGAATGCCGGCCGTCGGCGCATGCGCTGCGCATGGCAGCGGAACGCCGGCCTGGACCGGTCTTCCTCGCGCCCCTCTGTCCTTTTGCCTGAGAGTTTGGAAGCGCGGTCGACTGCGCTTGGTGCCCCTTCGGCGCCGGATCGAACCGGTCTCTCCAGAGTTGTGTTGCAGGTGGTATCGGGCCTGAGCGATTACGGGCGTTGCGCCTTCGGCAGCGGATGGACCGCTTCTCCCACCGTGTTGCCCGGCGATTATAGCCCGGCCGCCGCGCCGCCAGACGGCCGGGCGGCGGCGCCTGCGCCCCGGCAACGTGAATGGGGAGGTTCAGCGGCCGGTCGGGGGTGGAGCGGGTATCATCTGCGCATTCCCTGTTCTCGTCCGGCGCCGCCCTCCTCGGGCTGGTGCCTCCGTGCGTCCGCGGACGCACGGTTTCCTCCACCGGATCCCGGCATGACTCCTACCACGCCCTCGACCCGCCGCCTGGCGCTGCTGCTCGCCGGCCTGGCGATGTTCGGCCCGTTCTCGATCGACACGATCTTCCCGGCGTTCCTGCAGCTGGGCGAGCGCCTGGCGGTGGACCAGGTGGCGGTGCAGCAGACCATCAGCGTCTACCTGCTGTTCTACGGGCTGATGAGCATCGCCCACGGGCCGCTCTCCGACGCCTGGGGGCGCAAGCGGGTGATCATCGGCGGGCTGGTGGTGTTCATCGCCGCGTCGGTCGGCTGCGCGCTGTCGCGCGACCTGGGCACGCTGCTGGTGTTCCGCGCGATCCAGGGCCTGTCGGCGGGCGTGGGCATGATCGTCGGCCGCGCCGTCATCCGCGACCTGTACCACGGCCACGACGCACAGCGGCTGATGAGCCAGGTGTCGATGATCTTCGGCATCGCCCCGGCGATCGCACCGATCATCGGCGGCTGGATCCTGGCCACCGGCGCCGGCTGGCCGGTGATCTTCTGGTTCCTGGTCGCGTTCTCGACCCTGCTGCTGCTGGCCACCCTGGCGTGGCTGCCGGAAACCCACCCGCCGCAGGCGCGCCGCGGGCTGAAGCCGGGCCCGCTGCTGCGCGACTACATCGCGATCGGCTTCAATCCGCGCTTCCAGCGCCTGGCCGCGGCCGGCGCGCTGAACTTCGCCGGCATCTTCCTGTACATCGCCTCGGCGCCGGTGTTCGTGATGCGGCACCTGGGCCTTGGCGAGGGCGATTTCGCCTGGCTGTTCATCCCCACCATCGGCGGCATGACCCTGGGCTCGTTCCTGTCCGGGCGCATGGCCGGGCGGATCGCGGCCAAGCAGCAGGTGCGCTTCGGCTTCATCTGCTGCGGCGCGTCGGCGCTGCTCAACGTCGGCTATACCGCCGCGGTGGCGCAGATCGCGGTGCCGTGGGCGCTGGTCCCGATCTTCCTGGCCGGCCTCGGCATGGCGCTGATCTTCCCGATCCTGGCGCTGGCGGTGCTGGACATGTATCCGCAGCAGCGCGGGTTGGCCTCGTCGCTGCAGGCCTTCACCCAGCTGATGGTGAACACCCTGGTCGCAGGCGTGCTGTCGCCGCTGCTCAGTGCGCGGCCGATCTACCTGGCGCTGGGCGCGGCCGGGTTCTTCCTCGGCGGCTGGCTGTTCTGGCGCTGGGATCGGCGAAACTATCGCCGGCTGTCGCGCCAGCAGGCGCAGGCATCCGCCGCTGCCACAGGCGGGCAGGGCTAGCCGTCCGTATTCCAGGAGCAACGATGTCGACCGATTCCAAGCAGCGCCGCGATGCGCGCAAGAAGCAGGCCGAGCGCCTGCGCAACCAGGCCGCCGCGCGGTCCGAGGCGGTCTCGCCGATCGAGCCGCATGCCGAACTGCGCGACCAGGGCCGCGCGCTGCTGGCCGGCATCGTGCGCCGCGACGGCGAGTGGGTGCTGGGCATGGATGGCCGCATCGCCGGCGAGAGCAGCAGCGCCGCGCACGTGCTGGCGCTGATCATGCAGGCAGCCGAACTGCACGAGCGCGCCGGCACGCCGGTGCGCCTGATCTATTCCGACGCGCTGAAGGACGCCGCGCATGCCGAGGCACGGCAGCAGGGACTGACGTTCGAGCAGTTCAAGCAGAAGCTCGCCGGCGAACTGCAGGCCAAATCCGGCCATTGAGGCCGCGCCAGGGTGGGCGGCTGTCGCCGGTTTGCTTCCCCGCGAGGCCGGCATTCTCTTTTCCCTTCCCGCGCGGGCGGGGGACGGTGCCCGAAGGGCGGAGAGGGTCGCTGCGCCCTCACCCCGGCCTTCTCCCGCGTGGCGGGAGAGGGAGCCGACACCCACAGCCTATTCGAGCGTTGTCATGGCGATTGCGGCTGTGCGGCCGGTGCCGGTGCGCTAGCCTCCCAGCCGCACATCTGGCCTTGGTTCTGCTGCTTGAGCCAGTCCTGCAACGGCGCGAAGTACTCCAGCATCGGCGCGGCGTCCAGCCTGTCGTTGCCGGTCAGCTCCCTGAGCGTGGCCTGCCACGGCTGGCTGGCGCCCTTGCTGAGCATCGCCCAGAACTTCTGCCCGGCCTCCTTGTTGCCGTAGAAGCTGCACTCGTTCAGCGGGCCGCTGTAGCCGGAGGCGTCGCACAGTCCCTTGTAGAACTGGTACTGCAGCACGCGCGCCAGGAAATAGCGCAGGTACGGGGTGTTGCCCGGCACGTGGTACTTGGCGCCGGCGTCGAAGTACTCCTCGCCGCGCGCGCTGGCCGGGGCCACGCCCTGGTACTGCGCCTTCAGTTCCCACCACTTCTGGTTGTACTGGTCGGGCTTGATCGAACCATCGAAAACGCCCCAGCGCCAGCGGTCGATCATCAGCCCGAACGGCAGGAACGACACGCCGCTCAGGGCCATGCGCATCTGCGCGTTGATGGTCGCCTCGCGGCTTTCCCGCGGCTTGTCGACCAGACCGATCGAGTTGAGGTAGCGCGGCGTCATCGCCAGCACGATGGTGTCGCCGATGGCCTCGTGGAAGCCGTCGTTGGCGCCGCCCTGGAACAGCGGCGGCAGCGGGTTGTAGGCCAGGTCGTAATAGATGTGGCCGAGCTCGTGGTAGATGGTGGTGAAGTTCTCCTCGGTCGGGGTGATGCACATCTTGGTGCGCACGTCCGCGCCGCCGTCCTTGCCGTCGCCGCCCATGTTCATGTCCCAGGCGCTGGCATGGCAGACCACGTTGCGGTCCAGCGGCTTGATGAACTGGGTGTTGCGCCAGTAGCTCTCCGGCAGCTTGGGCATGCCCAGCGACACGTAGAAGTCCTGCGCCCGCTCGGTCATCTGCCGGGCCGTGGCCAGCTCGGCCTCGCGCTGGGCCTTGAAGCGCGCCTCGACGCCGGCATCGCCCCCGGCCTTGGCCAGCGCGGCGCTCAGGTTGCCCTGGTACTGCTTTTCCAGTGCGGCGGTGATGTCCAGGCTGCCGGCGTCCGGGTAGGGCTGCAGCATGTCCCACAGGTTGCTCCAGTCCTGCTGCCACATGTTGCCGGTCAGGTGCGCCGGGATCAGGCCGCCGGCCAGCTCGGCCTTGTCCTTGCCGTAGTTCTTGTCCAGCCTGGCGCGGGTGTAGCAGTGCAGCTGTTCGTACAGCGGTTTCACCTGCTGCCAGAGGCGGTCGGTTTCCGGGCCGACCTGTTCGGCCGGCATGTCGTAGCCGCTGCGCCACATCTGCCCGGCGTCGCGGTAGCCGAGTTCGCGCGCGCCCTCGTTGACCAGTTCGACGAAGCGCTGGTAGCGCTGGCGCGAGGGCACGGCGGTGGAGTGCCAGCCCTGCCACGCATCGAGCTGCGCATCGTAGTCGCGCGAGCGCGCCAGCACCTGCTCCAGTTCGCCGAGCTGGCGGCAGTTCCGCTTGCCGCCTTCGTCCACGCAGTAGCTGCCCGCGCCGTAGTCGCCCTCGAGCTTGGTGGCGATCGCGGCCAGTTCGGAAAGCTTGGCCGGATCGCGCGGCGCCGGCATCGCGGTCATCAGCTTGAGCAGCTGCAGGGCGCGCCTGCTGTCGGCGCTCATCGGCTGGCCGTCGTACTTGCCGGCCTGCTCGATCCAGCCGTTGAGCGTGGTCAGCCAGCGCTCGTTGGCCTTTGCCGCCACCCGCGACGAGTCGTCGTTGATGTAGGTCGAGGACAGCCATTGCGCCGAGGTCAGCTCCGGATACATCGCCTTGTACTCGGCGTTGATGCGGGCCACGAACTGGTCGGCGGTCTCGCCCGGTCCTGCCGGGGCCGCGGCCTGCTCCTGTTCCGGCGCGGGCGGCTTGCGGCAGGCGGACAACGACAGGACGGCGGCGCCGACGGCGACGGCCAGCAACAGGTGGCGATGGTTCACGGGTGGTCCTTGCGAGTGAGGCGACCGGCGAAGGCTAGAGGTCGCCGGTCGCCGAGGCAAGGAGGATCGCGCGCGCGGTGGAAGGAGGCGTCCCGCTCAGCCGCTGCATTGCGCGAACAGGTCGCGCGAGCGGTCGTACGCCGAGGTCCTGACCTGCATCAGTCCCAGCACCGAGGAAAACAGGTTGTCCTGGTCGGCGCGGCCGCCCGCGCGCTGGCGCAGGCAGGCGAGATCCAGCCCGCGGGCATGCGCGAACTCGGGCGAGAACCACATCACCATCGGCACATGGGTCTGCTCCTGCGGCGCGATCGCATAGGGCACGCCATGCAGGTACAGGCCCTTCTCGCCCAGCGATTCGCCGTGGTCGGAGAGGTAGATCATCGCGCTGTCGTAGTCCGGAAGCGAACGCAGCGTGCCGATCGTGCGCGCCAGGAAGTGATCGGTATAGAGCAGCGCGTTGTCGTAGGTGTTGACGATCTGCTCGCGGCTGCAGGCACCGAGTTCGGCGGTATCGCAGGTGGGAGCGAAGCGGCGGAATCCGGCCGGGTAGCGCTGGAAGTAGGCCGGTCCGTGGTTGCCGAGCTGGTGCAGCACCACGACCCGGTCGCCGGGCCTGGCCCGGACCTGCGCGGCGAGGTCGTCGAGCAGGATCTCGTCCATGCAGCGGCCGTCCCTGCAGACGCCGGGCTTGGCGGCGTCGTCGAGTTGCTGCAGCGGCAACCCGTCGCACACGCCCTTGCAGCCGGACTGGTTGTCGCGCCACAGCGTGCCGATGCCGGCGTGCTCGAGCACGTGCAGGAAGGACTGGTGGCCGCGGATGGCGTCCTCGTCGTAGTCGTGCCGGCCGTAGGGGGAGAACATGCAGGGCACCGAGACCTCGGTGCTGGTGCCGCACGAGTGCATGTCGGGGAAGTTGACGACGCCGGCCTGCGCCAGTTCCGGCGTGGTCTGGCGCGCGTAGCCGTCGAGGCTCCAGTTCTGCGCGCGGGCCGTCTCGCCGAGCACGATCAGCAGCAGCCGCGGACGGCTGCCCGACGCCCGCGGCGTGGCGGTGGCATCGTGCTCGACCGGCTGCTTGGGCGCGCGCTCGATCGGCGAATCCGACTCGAGGTTCTGGCGCAGCGCGACCAGGTAGTTGATCGGCGTGGCCAGGTAGCGCACCTCGCGGTGGTTGCGCATCAGCGCCGAAAGGTCCTGGAACGACAGCATCGAGCCGGCCGCGCCGACCACCGCCACGCTCGCCAGGAAGATCAGGCGGATCGCCAGCGCCCGTCCCCAGCTGCGGCGCTTCAGGCGCAAGCGCCACAGCAGGGCGATCGGCAGCAGCGCATAGCACAGCAGCGGCGCGATCAGGGCCGGCGTCAGCAGCTCGCGCGACTCCTTGTGGTCGGTGTGCAGCACATTGCGCAGCATGTCCGCGTCCAGGTAGACGCCGTAGCTGCTCATGTAGTGCGTGGCCAGCGCGGTGGCCACGAGCAGGACCGTCAGCAGCACCTTGGCGTTCCAGCGCCAGAACAGCAACCCGAACAGCAACGCGTGGACGCCGATCAGCAGCGTGGCCAGCGCCAGCGCGAAGCCGATCGCGCCGGCATGCGCGGCCATCGCCGAATGCCAGAACGGCCGGTTGCAGGCCAGCGCGAAGAACACGCTGGCGCCCAGCGCCAGCGTCTCCACCGAGACCTCCGGGCGATGGCTCCAGTCGATCGTGCGCAGGCGCGCGCCGAGCCCGGGACGAGGCAGCGACGCGCTCATGCGCCGGCCTCGTGCGCCGGACGCGCGATGGTGGCGCCCGGCCGCAGCATCGGCAGGTACAGGCCCAGCGCGACCGACCAGCAGGTCGCCAGCGACCACAGGTCATGCGAGAGGAAGTGCGCCCCGCGCAGCTGCTGCGAAAAACCGAACACCAGGCCGGCACCGAGCCCGATCGCCAATGCCGGCCAGCGCCATGCCGGGCGCCACGCCAGCGCGACGAAGTACAGCGCGACCCACGCATAGCCGGCGCTGGCATGGCCGGCCGGGAAGCAGCCGGAAGCCTCGATGCCATGGCGCGATTGGAACAGTCCGAACAGGGCGCGGTCGCCACCGTAGCGGGCGAGGTCCCACGGGCAATCCACGCGCGTCCACTTCTTCAGCAGCGATACGGTGCCGGTCGACAGTGCGACCGACAGCGCCAGATAGGCGGCCGGCCTGCGCAGTCGGCGCCACCGTGCAGCGCGCCACGGGACGCCGGCCAGCAGCAGCGTCGCCAGCGCCGCGCCGGTGCTCAGGAGCCTGCCGTCGCGATGGACCAGTACCTGCGTCGCCCAGCTGTCCCTGAGCAGCCAGTGCCCGCCTTGCAGCCGGTACAGCAGATCGGCCAGCTGCTGGTCGGCGCCGGCGCCCATCAGCCATGCGCTGCACAGCGCGGCGGCGGCCAGTGGCAGCCACAGGTGCCGGACCAGGAAGCGCGAGCGCGCCGCGTCCTGCGCGGTGCCCGGGCGGGAGGCGGCGGCATCGAGCGGGGATGCGGAAACGGGGTTCATCGGATGCGTGCAATCGGATGCCGGGCCGGCGGTGGCGGCATGATCGGGACGCGCCTGTCGGAAAGCGGTCGGACAGGAGTTGCCGCGGCGTTAACCGGCAGCGGCGCCTGCGACCGGGTTCAGTCGTCGTTGCCCTGGGCGTCGTCGCGGGCCGAGGCCGCGCCGGGCGGTGCCACGCAGCCAGGCTTCCACGCGGTACCGGGAACGAGCTGCCAGCGGTTGCGGTTGGATTCGCCGATGTCGATCGCCTGCCGCGGATCGACACAGGGGCTCATCGCCTGCTTCAGTACGAACAGCCAGCGCCGGCGCGGCGCCTGTTCCAGCCATGCGCCCGCCCGTTGCCACTGGACGTCCCACGGCTGCCTGAAGCCGAAGTCCGTGACAGGGCGATCGGCCTGCAGCAGGTTCTGCTCGCGCCAGGCGACCATGCCCAGCTCGGCGTCAGGACCGATGCGCTGGCCGACGCGCTGCATCAGCCGGGCCGACGAACTGTAGGGATCGAGCGCCGGCATGAGCCCCAGCCCGTGCACCGTCCACAGCAGCGCCGTGGTCGCCACGACGGCGATGCCGATCCGCCGCGGCCGTGCCCAGGACAGGATGGCCATTGCAGCCAGGCCGAATCCGCACAGCCATTTCGCGAACGCCTGCATGGTCGCTGCGTCGATGCCGCGCTCGAGCGCGCTGCGCATCGCCCAGTCGGCGCCGTCCAGCAGCCCGGCGCCGAGCGCCAGCGCCGCCAGCGCCAGGATCCCGACGTAGCCGGCGAGCACGCTGCGGGTCACCTGTCGCCGCAGCAGTCCCGGCAGCAGCGGCGCCGCGGCGATGCACAGCGCCGGCAGCATGGGGAACAGGTAGACCTCGCGCTTGCCGGGACTCACGCTGAAGAACGCCAGCACCAGCGCGCTCCAGGCCAGCAGCAGGACGTGGCGTCC
>DNXT01000464.1:15185-15474 GCA_003505795.1 Lysobacteraceae bacterium
CAGCAGCAGGACGTGGCGTCCATCGCCACGCCGGATCCGGCGCCACCAGGCGGGCAGCAACTGCGGCAGCAGCAGGCTGCCCGGCAGCCACAGCGTGGCGATGACCTGCAGGTAGTACCAGGCGGGCTGCACGTGGTGCCAGGCGGCGGCGTAGCGGGTGCCGGTCTGCTTGAACAGCAGCTCGTGCGCGTAGGCGTGCAATGACGGGTCGCCGCTGCGCACCAGCGCGACGACCAGCGGCAGCAGCCAGACGGCGGTGCCGGCCACGAACAGCGGCGGCAGCGAAGCC
>DNXT01000467.1:0-227 GCA_003505795.1 Lysobacteraceae bacterium
GATGGCCGCGAAGGTGCCTCGGCGCTGGACGACGAGATCCTGGCCTGGCTGCGCAAGCTGTCGCGGCCGACCCTGCTGGTGATCAACAAGATCGACGGCGTGGACGAGGAATCGGTGCGCTCGGACTTCGCGCGCTACGGCTTCGCCGACGTGCTGACCTTGTCGGCCGCCCATCGCCAGGGCATCGACGACCTGCTCGAGGAAGTGCAGGCGCGCCTGCCCGAGGA
>DNXT01000467.1:429-1189 GCA_003505795.1 Lysobacteraceae bacterium
GCAGGCGCGCCTGCCCGAGGAAGGGGCAGGGGAGCTGCTCGACAACGATCCGGCGCGCGTGCGCATCGCCTTCGTCGGCCGCCCCAACGTCGGCAAGTCGACGCTGGTGAACCGCCTGCTCGGCGAGGAGCGCATGATCGCCTCCGAAGTGCCGGGCACCACCCGCGATTCGATCGCGGTCGACCTCGAGCGCGATGGCCGCCAGTACCGGCTGATCGATACCGCAGGCCTGCGGCGCAAGGCCCGGGTCGAGGAGGCCGTCGAAAAGTTCAGTGCGTTCAAGACGCTGCAGGCGATCGAGCAGTGCCAGGTCGCGGTGCTGCTGCTGGACGCCACCGAGGGCGTGACCGACCAGGACGCCACCGTGCTCGGCGCCGTGCTCGACGCCGGCCGGGCGCTGGTCGTCGCCATCAACAAGTGGGACGGCCTGACCGACTACCAGCGCGAGCAGGCCGAAGACCTGTTGTCGCGCAAGCTCGGTTTCGTCAACTGGGCCGAGGCGGTGCGCATCTCCGCCAAGCATGGTTCGGGCATGCGCGAGCTGTTCAAGGCGATCCATCGCGCGCATGCCTCGGCCACGCGCGAGTTCGGCACCAGCGAGGTCAACAAGGCGCTGGAAGTGGCCTACGAGACCAATCCGCCGCCGAGCATCCGCGGGCACGTGTCCAAGCTGCGCTACGTGCATCCGGGCGGCAGCAATCCGCCCACGTTCATCGTCCACGGCACCCGCCTGAAGGTGCTGCCGGATTCCTACAAGCGC
>DNXT01000467.1:1258-22476 GCA_003505795.1 Lysobacteraceae bacterium
CTGCCGGATTCCTACAAGCGCTATCTGGAAAACTTCTTCCGCAAGCGCTTCAAGCTGGTCGGCACGCCGGTCCGCTTCTTGTTCCGCGAGGGCGCCAATCCCTACGAGGGCAAGAAGAACGAGCTGACCGATCGCCAGGTCGCGCGCAAGCGGCGCCTGCTGCGGCACGTCAAGCGCGGCAAGTAGGCGCGCCGGGAGGGTATCCTTCGCGCATGAAGGATTTCCCGACCCGCATCAGCTACGAACAGGTGCTGGAGATCGTCCGGAGCGTCGCCGCCGGGCGCCGGCTCGACCGCGAACGCCTGGCGGTCTCCCGTGCCGACGGGCGGATCCTCGCCGAGGACATCGTCGCCCCGATCCCGCTGCCGGCGTTCGACAACAGCGCGATGGACGGTTTTGCGATCCGGCACGACGACCTGCGCGACCGGCGCAGCCTGCCGCTGGCCGGCGAGCTGTTCGCCGGGCAATCCGCCGAATCGCCGCTGCCGCCGGGGCAGTGCCTGCGCATCACCACCGGCGCGCCATTGCCTGCAGGCGCCGACACCGTGGTTCCGAAGGAGAACACGAGCGTCGGCGCGGACACGGTCCGCATCGATAGCGTGCCGCCGCCCGGCGCGTTCGTACGCCTGCAGGGCACCGACGTCGCCGTAGGCGACGTGGTGGCCACGGCCGGCAGCGTCATGACCGCGGCGCGACTGGGACTGGCTGCGGCGCTGGGCGTTTCCCAGGTGGGCGTTTCCGCGCGGCCTACCGTTGCGGTGCTGACCACCGGCGACGAACTGGTCGAACCGGGCATGCCGCTGGCGCCCGGGCAGATCTACAATGCCAACCGCGACCTGTTGATGGCGCTGCTGCGAAACGAAGGATTGTCGCCGACGGCGTGGCCCGCGCTGCGCGACGAGCCGGACCGGATCCGGGCCCTGCTCGCGGACGCGGCCGAGACATTCGACGTGGTGATCACCTGCGGTGGCGTATCCGTTGGCGAAAAGGACCACTTGCCCGGGTTGATCGACGAACTGGGCGAGGTGTTCTTCTGGAAGGCCCGCGTGCGCCCCGGCATGCCGGTGATCCTGGGCAGAGTAGGGAAGTGCCTGGTCCTCGGCCTGCCCGGCAATCCGGTCTCGACCATGGCCACGTTCCTGACCATCGCCCGCTCGCTCCTGGACGCGCTGCAGGGACGGACCGAGGACCGGCCGCAGGTGTGGGCCGCGCTCGCCGCGCCATGGAACAAGCAGCACGACCGGCACGAGTTCCTGCGCGGCCGGCTGGCCTGCCGGCCGGATGGCAGATTGTGGGTGCACCCGAATCCGGCCGACGCGTCCTACCAGCTGCGCGGCGCCGCCGACAGCAACGCGCTGATCGAGCTGCCGGAAGGAGCGCGCACGTTCGCAGCTGGCGAGATCGTGCGGGTGGTTCGTTACTGATGCCTGGAACCGGGGATTCGTTGAAGTAACGCATGGCTCCGGACTGCCGGGATGCCCGATCGACCGTGAGCGCCCCGGGCAGGGACTGAAGGGCTCGACCCTGGCCCGCGCGTCCGCTCCACACCCACCCTAAACTGCGGCCGACCTGCCGGGACTATTGCTGCTGACCGGCCCTGACTGCCTCCACGAGGGAGGCGGAGGGACGAGCGTGGGAGTCATGCATGTCGGCAGTGTTCACGGGGAATGGCCTGGGTCTGTTCAATACCTCTCTGACTCAACTGGGGAGCGTGCTGGGCGCAGGAGCAGGGGTCGGTCAGGGACGCAACAACCAGTACGTCAACCTGGCGACCGGCAACCTGGTCTGGCAGAGCACCGACGAACACCTCGTGTTCCGCGGCCTCAGCGTCGGCCTGAATCGCACCTACAACAGCCTTGGCCAACTCGCGGACGTGGGCGCCGACGGCTGGATCACCGGCTTCGAGCGCCGGGTCGGCCTGCTCAGTGGCACCTTCAACGCCAGCGGCAGCGTGATGCGCCGCTTCACCGGCGATGGCGGCTACCAGGACTTCGTCTACGTCTCGAACAACAGCTACCGCTCCACCACCGGCGACGGTGCGCACGACAGCCTGACCTGGACCGGCTCCGCATGGAGCTACGTCGAAGGCAGTACCCTGATCGAGGAGCAGTATGCCGACCACGCAGACGCAGTACTGCAGGGACGGCTGACCCTGATCCAGGACCGCCGGACCGACGGCGGCCTGCCGGTCCAATGGCAGGTGCTCTACGATGGCAACCAACGCATCGCCGAGATCCGCGCGGCCAACGGCTCGGCATCGGCCGATGCACTGGTGTTCGGCTATGACGCCGCGGGGCGGCTGAGCAGCATTTCCACCCGCGAGAACGGCGCGGTACGCCACCAGGTGGCGTATGCATACGATGGCCAGGGACGCCTGGCCAGCGTGCTCACCGACCTGACGCCCGGCAACGCCGCCGACAACACCTGGAACGCGAGCAACGCGGCCGGCAACGACGGCCACCTGTTCCGTACCGAGTACACCTATGAGGGCAGCAGCCTGCGCCTGGCATCGGTCCGCCAGAGCGACGGAACCGTGGTGAGCTACACCTACCACGCCGACGGCCGGATCAAGACGGTCACCCGTGGCGATACCAATACGAATGACGCCGACGGCCTCGGCGAAACCACCAGCTACGCCTATGACGCCGCTACCACGACGGTCACCGACAGTCTCGGACGCGCCTGGGTCTACGGATACGACGCCCGCGGCCAGCTGACCAGCATGGTGTCGCCGGCGGTGGACGGCCAGAGCGATCTGACCAGCTACCAGTACGACGCCGATGGCAATCTCCTCCAGACCAAGAGCGTGCGTGGGTCGACCACGCTGTCGCTGGTCGACTACCGGTACGACGCCAACGGCAACGTGCTCTGGCAGTGGGATGGGCTCGGCAATGCCGTGAGCAACACCTACAACGCGCAGAACCAGCTTTCCAGCCAGACGCGATACACCGGTGTGGACTCAGACCGGGCCGGATCGGGCGTGCCCACCGGCGGCATGACCACGCGTTATCTGTACGACGAGCGCAGTCGCCTGCGCTTCGTGGTGGATGCGATGGGGCAGGTCACGGAATTCAGCTATGCCACCAGCGGCAATGGCATCGGTCAGCAGAGCAGTGTCCGCCAGTACCTCGGCGCGAGCTACGGCGGCGCCTATTCCGAAGCCGCCATCACGGCATGGACGAGCGGGCAGCAGATGGCACAGAGCCAGCTGAGCGAGTTCGGCTACGATGCCTGGGGTCGGCTGTCGCAACGCACGGATTACGCCGTGGTGGCCGCCAGCGGCGCCGGCGTGCTGGATGCGGCAGCGGCGATCACCCGCTTCACCTACGACGCGCAGGGCCTGCTGCGCCAGCAGATCAGCGTGCGCGGTGCCGGCCGCACCGCGGATGGCGCCGCTCCCGCCGGCAGCCAGCAGGTCGACTACAGCTATGACGGCATGGGCCGCCTGCTCGGCGTGGTGACCCGCCAGGTCGGCGCTGGAAACGACGACGCCAGCACATTGGAAACCAGCTACAGCTACCTGGATTCGGGCCACCAGGTGATGGTCACCACCGATGCGGGAGTGACCCGGATCGAGACCCGCAGCGCGGCGGGGAACCTGGTGTCGGTCAGCGAGTCCGGCCAGGCCGGGGGCGGCACCCAGGTACGAGGCACCCGCAACTACTACGATGCCGCGGGACAGCTGCGCGCCAGCGAAGACGCGGCAGGCAAGCGCAGCTACTTCTTCTACGATGCCAAGGGCCGGCTGGAGGCGACGGTCGATGCGACCGGCGCGCTGAACCGCACCTTCTATGACGGCGCCGGCCGGGTTGTGGGCACGCGTGAATACGCTGCGCTGCTGACGACCGGCGACTGGCTGCAGAACGGCCAGGTGAAGCATTCCCAGGTGGACGCGCTTCCCGTGGTGGCGAATACCGCGCTGGATCGCGTTTCCAGCCGCACCTACGACGCCGCCGGCCGCCTGCTGACCCAGACCGATGGGCCGGAGGCCAGCGCTGCGCGCGCGATCACGACCTACACCTACGATGGTGCGGGCCAGTTGCTGCAGGTCCGTACCTCCGACAGCGTCGGGACGGCCGCCACGGCGCAGCTGGTGCGCTACTTCTACGATCAGGCCGGGCGTCAGGTCGCAATGCTCGATGCCGCCGGCTATCTGACCGAGGTGCAGTACGACCTGGGCGGTCGCATCCAGTCGCAGACCCGCTATGCCACCCTCTCGCCGTCAGCGCAGTTGGCGAGCGGAACCCTGGCCCAGTTGCGTCCTGGCGCGAATGCCGCGCAGGACCAGACCACCCGCTATTTCTACGATGGACGCGGGCAGAAGATCGGACAGTTGGATGCCGCCGGCTATCTAACGCAGTGGATCATCGACGAGGCGGGGAACACCCGTGCCGAGCGCCGTCACGCGACCGCTCTTGTTTGGGCCAGTACCGACAGCCTGGCCACGCTGCGCGCACGCGCCGGTACCTACCGCGAGCAGCGCATGGCCTACAACGCCCTTGGCCAATTGGCGACGCAGACCGATGCCGAGGGTACGGTAACGCGCTACAGCTACGATGACGCCGGGCGTCTCGTAAAGACGGAGCAAGCGCAGGGCACCAGCGAGGTGCGCGAAGGAAATCGGCGCTACAACGCATTCGGCGAACTGATCGGCGAACTCAGCGGCGAAGGGGCGTTGCGGCTGCTGCCAGGCATGACCGAAGCGCAGCTGGACGCCGTGTACGCTCAATACGGCGTGCGCCACGGCTACGACGCGCTGGGGCGGCGCATCGAGAGCATCGATGCCGCCGGCAACCGAACCTGGTACTTCTACAACGCCGCGGGTCAGCAGACCTTCCAGGTACGGGGAGTGGCCGACGACAACAACCTGGCCAACGCCCTCGGCGAGGTAACCGAGCAGCGCTATAACGCTTTCGGCGAGACAACCGATTCGATCAGCTACACCGGGCGCATCGTGCTGTCGGTGCCCGGCAGCCGCGACAGCGTACAGGCCGCGCTCGGTGTGCTGAGCTACGCGGCCGCCACGGACAGCCGCCGCCAATACACCTATACGAACCGGGGACAGTTGGCCAGCCTCGTGGACGCCCAGGGCGGGACTACGCAATACAGCTACGACGCCTTTGGCCAGCTGAGCCAGGAGGTGCGCTGGGCTGGAACGGCCAACGCCATGACGGTGCAGTATCGGTACGACGCGCGCGGTCTGCAGACGCGCGTGATAGAAGGTGTCGGCAGCGCGGTTGAGCGCGCGCGTTCGGTGGCCTTCGACGCGTTCGGGCGCGTGATCAGCAGCGTCGACGGTCGTGGCGCTACCCATACCGCGTCTTATGACAGGCTGGGTCGTCAGCTGACCACGCAGCAGACCGTCGGGCTGCGCGTTGAAAGCACCAGTACCAGCTACGACGCCTATGGCCGCATCGTCAGTGCAAGCGATGCCATGGGCCAGGTGACAACCTACGTCCACGATGATGCCGCGCGCAGTCTCACGATGACATCGCCGGAAGGCGTCGCCGTGACCACGATCCACAACCGCCATGGGCAGACCGTTCGCATCAGCGATGCTTCGGGGTTCACCGACTACACCTACAATCGCAACGGCCAGCTGACCGCGACCCAACGCAAGGCCAGCGACGGTACCCTCATCACGTCGCAAACCGATGAGTTCGATGAGGCGCGCGGCCTGCTCACCGCGACGGTGGATGGCAGTGGCCGGCGGGTGGAGTTCACTTATGACGCGGCCGGGCGATTGCTGCGCCGCGTTGTGGACCCTGCCGGCCAGGCGCTGGCAACCCGGTACCAGTACGACGGGCAGGGCCGTCAGTTGAGCGTCACCGATCCCAGTGGCCGGCTGACCCAGTACAGCTATGACCGGGAAGGCCGCCTGCTGCAGGCGGCGGTGGACCCGGCGGGGCTGAACCTCCTAACGCGCTATGCCTACGATGTCGCGGGCAGGCAGGTCACCTTGGTGGAAGGCTCCGGGTCGGTTGCACGTACCACGCAGTACAGCTACGACCTGCTGGGGCGCCGAATCAGCGAAGTGGTGGATCCGGGCGCGGGCAAGCTCAATCTCACCACCACCTACGCCTACGACAGCAACGACAATCTCATCCGCCGCACCGATGCCAATGGGCAGGTGAGCCGGTTCTACTACGACAGTGCCAACCGCCAGATCTATGCCATCGACCCGCTCGGGGCGATGACCCGGCAGTGGTACGACGCGGCTGGACGCGTGGTGGCCTCGCGCGTTTTCGTGCAACCCACCAATGCAGCCACGCTGACCGATGCCGACACCATCGCCCAGCTCGATGCGCGCCTGACCTGGAGCGACGCCGACCAGACGAGCTACAGGGTTGTCGACCGCGATGGCAGGCAGCGCTGGTTGATCCGTGCCAATGGGGAGGTGCAGGAATCGTTGTACGACGGCGCCGGCCGGCTCGTGGGCGAGCGCGCGTATGCGGCCAAGTACTATCCCGATACGGCGCTGGCAAGCAAGTTCCTCGCCGGCACGGCGGGGGTCGGCGATATCGTGATCGCCAGGAACGACGCGCTGGATCAACGCAGTTACCGGGTGCTGGATGCCGCGGGGCAGGTGCGCCTGTTGGTGGACGGCCTTGGAAACGTGCAGCAGAGGCAGTACGACCTGGCAGGCCGCCTGGTTGGCACCATCGCCTATTCGCGTCCGGCAATACTGACGGCGGCGCTGCGTTCGCAGTTGGAGGCGGGCACCTCTACCGTGGCGGGCATCATGGCCACCGTGGTCGCCGATGCCGCCAAGGATTCGGTCGGCTATCGGGTACACGATGCAGCGGGGCGCCTGCGCTACAGCATCGATGCCATTGGTGCGGTACGCGAGACGTTGTTCGATGCGGCGGGCCAGGTGGTCGGCGAGCGCGCCCACGCCGTACCGATCAGCATCAGTACCGCCCTGCGTTCACGCCTGCAGGCCGGCACTGCGGCGGCAAGTGAAATCAGCGCCTTGCTGGCCGCCGCGGACGCTGACGTCCGTAATCAGGAGCAGTTCCAGGTGCGCGACGCTGCGGGCCGGATCCGCTTTGTGGTTGAAATCGTCCGCGACGTGGCCGGCGCTGCGACAGGCACCATCAGTGAGCTGAGGTATGACGCTGTCGGCAGGCTCATCGAGCGCGCCGAGAGCCCGACACTCGTGGCTTCGGCTGCGTTGAGCGCGCAGATGTCGGCGCTCCGCGCTGGTACGGCCTCTCTTGCGACGCTGGCCAGCTGGATGATAGGTACCAGCAGGCAGACCGCTTGGGTACATGATGCGGCAGGCCGGGTTCGCTACACGCTGCTGGCAGACACCGCCAGCACATGGGCGGTAAGCGAGCGGCGGTACGACGCATTGGGCCAGGTTGTCGCAGAAGTGGCCTATGCCGCAGGCATTGCCTCGACCACCGGCAGGACCGAAGCGGCCATCGCCGCGGCCCTCTCGGCCGCCGGCGGCGATGCTGCCGCACAGCAGCGCGTAACGCGGACGTGGTGGGACGCTGCCGGGCATGTCCGCTTCCGCATGGACGATGCCGGGGCAGTCACCGAGTTCCATTACGACGGTGCTGGGCGGGTGGTGGAGAACCGCCAGTACATGCAGCTGGTTTCGACCACGACGTCGATGACCGAAGCGGCGATGACGGCCGCGGTCGCAGGTCAGACCGGCGCCAATGTGCGCATCACGAAGACCGCATACGATTCGGGAAACAGGATTGCCACGGTCACCGACGCGGCCGGCAACACCGAAACCTATGCCTATGACGGCATAGGCCGGCGGCTTCGCCTGACCAACAAGCTGGGGCATTACTGGACCTATGTCTACGATGCCGCGGGCCGGATGACCGAGGAGACCAGCCCGGCGATCGTGGTTGCTTCCGCCGGCATGGATGGCGTGGTGAGCACTGCCAGCCGGGGCATCAAGACCGTACTGGCCTACGACGCGCTGGGCAATCTGCTCAGCCGCACGGAAGATGCCACGGGTAGCGCCCCCCGCGTGACCCAGTACCAGTACGACAGCCGCGGCAACCAGGTCCGCACCATCTTCCCGGATGCCTGGCAGGTCAACGCGGCGGGCGAACTGGTCGCCACCGGCAAGACGCCCACCATAGAGGTGAGCTACAACGCCCTGGGACAAGCGGTCGTGCAGAAGGACGTGCGCGGCAACTACAGCTACAGGGTGTACGACGCGCTTGGCAGGCTGGCCACCGAGATCGATACCGAGGGCCAGGCCACCAGCTACACCTACAGCGCGTTCGGCGAGCAGACCCAGCTGCGCCGGCATGCCACCAAGGTCAACTTCGCGGCCATCTCCGGCTTCAGCGCCGGCAACGAGATCCGCCTGAACCAGCTCGGCGCCACCGTCCTGCCGGTGGTTGCGGCGCAGGATCGCGTGCTGACCAGCAGCTACGACCGCCGCGGCCAGAAGGTCGAGATCAAGCAGTCGGCGATCAGCTACATCAAGGCCGATGGCAGCAGCGCCAGCGGCACGCCGACCACCCAGTTCAGCTACAACGGCTATGGCGAGGTGGTGCGCACCTCGGTGCTGGTCGACCAGGCCGCCGGCCTGTGGGCACACACCTACCGGTACTACGACGACCTGGGCCGGAACACGCTGAGCGTCGATGCCGAGGGCTACGTCACCCAGACGCGCTACAACGCGATGGGCGAGACCATCGAGGTCAAGGAGTACGCGAGGGCGCTGCCGGCCACCCTGCTGGCGGGACTGACCATCCAGTCGCCGCCGCCACCGCCGTCGCCTGGCGACGCCGCACTGGGCTACGACCGCGTCACCCAGTTCACCTACGACGCGATGGGCCGCAAGACCAGCGAGACCACCCTGCGCAACTACGGCCGCGCCGACGGCTCGCAGGGCGTACGCAACGTGGCTACCGAATGGAGCTACGACGCGGCAGGGCAGGTGGTCGCCACCAGGGTGGACGGGCGACAGAGCAAGACCCGCTACGACGCCCTGGGCCGGGTTCTGTCGGTGCAGGAGGCGCCGCAGAAGACCCTGCTGACCACCGCCGAGGGCCAGTTGCTCGGCTCGACCGATATCAACCTGGGATCGGCCAGCCTGTATGCCTCGGTGTCGCCCTACACCGCGATGGCCTACGACGCGTTCGGCAACGCCGTGCAGATCATCCGCTATACCAATGGGCTGAAGGACGGGCAGAGCGCGCCCACGGCCAACAGCGGCGAAGACCAGGTCACGGTGACCCTGTTCGACCGCCAGGGCAGGGCGGTGATGAACCGCGATGCCGAGGGCAACCGCTTCTTCCTGCAGTACGACGCGGCCGACAACGTCGTCCACAGCTGGCGCACCCTGACCGGCAACAGCGGACGCAGCGTCACCGCGCACAGCTACTACAGCTACGATACCACCGGCCGCCAGCTGAGCACCCGAACCGAGCGCGTGGATGGCGCCGGCAAGGTCTTCGTAGACCAGCGCGAGGCGGTGCGCTACAACGCCTTCGGCGAGATCGTGGCCAAGGGCGACAACGATGCCGCCGGCGCCAGCCTGCAGGCCGAGTACCAATACGACCTGGCCGGCAACCTGATCCGCAGCAACGCCGAAGGCGGCGTGTGGCACGACTACGGCTACGACCTGGCCGGCCACCAGGTGCGCGAGGCGCACAGCGTCTACGTCGGGCCGGGCAACGTCACCGCGGTGACCCGGACCATCACCGACCGGCTGGGCCGGACGCTGATGATGATCCTGCCGTCGCATACCCAGAACGTCGCCGAGGTCAACTACCTGACCCAGAAGCTGGATCGCTGGGGCAACGTGATCGAGCGGGTGGACCCGAACGGCTACCGCATCGATTACCAGTACAACGACCGCAACCAGTTGGTGAGGGAGGTGCGGCCGCTGGTCAAGGTGGTGACCACCAATGCCGCCGGCACCTGGCAGCGGCCGGAGCAGAACTGGTACTACGACGAACTGGGACGCCTGGTGGCGATGCGCGATGCCAACGGCAACGTCACCCGCTACGAATACGACGGCACCCGCCAGGTCAAGGTCACCGACGCCAACGGCGACAGCACGATCACCGCCTACGACGTGCTCGGTCGCGCCCGCCTGGCGCAGAACGGCCTGGGCTACATCACCTTCAAGCAATACGACCGCCTGGACCGCGTCACCTCCCACGGCGACTACCTGCCCTCGGGCAACGGTGCGGCGCGCAGCAAGAAGACGCTGGAGAGCTACACCCTCAACGAGAACGGCAACCGCCTGGCCAGTACCGATGCGCTGGGCAAGCTCACCCGTTACGACTACGACACGCGCGGGCTGATGATCCGCAGCCAGACCGCCACCGGCGTGGTCATGGAGTACGCATATGACATGGGTGGCCGGCGCTCGCTGGAACGTTACGCGCTTTCGCATTCCGAGCTCACCGACCGGGATGGCGAAACCGTCCGGACCAACGAGCAAACCTGGGACTACGACTATTTCGGCCGGCTGATCGACCATAACGATCTCAGCGGGCGCGACTACAACTACGCCTACGACGCCGCATCCGGCCTGCTGACCAACGAGACCAACAGCACCGGCCTGAACCGGAGCACGCTGTACTACGCCAACGGCCAGGTGCGCGAGATCAGCGAGGCCGGCGGCACGGTCTACCGCTACGCCTACGACAAGGCGGGCAACCGCATCCTGGAAGAGGCCGAGACCAAGGACAGCCGCGCCAAGCAGTTCAAGGTCAGCACCCAGATCACCTACGACAGCCACAACCGCATCCAGCGCATCGTCCAGGACGATGCGATCAGCAACCAGCGGGTCTTCGAGCTGACCTACGACTACGATGCCGCCGGCAATCGCACCCACGTGGTGGCGCGTACCGGCTACGGCACCAACACCACCCCGATCGACAAGATCGACAATCCGCCGGTGGTGATCGCGTTGCCGCCGGCGCGCGTGGTGCGTACCGGCGTGGCCTCGGAATTCCGGGTCCGCCTGACCGACATCTTCCGCGACCCGGAGGGCAAGCCGCTGAGCGTTACAGCGGGACTGGCCTCTGGCAGCGGCATCGCGGCGCTGCCGTCCTGGCTGTCCTACCGCGTGGATGCGGCGACCGGCGAGGCCGTGTTCACCGCGACCACCGGCTCCAGCGCGGCCAATGGCCAGAGCTTCACCCTGCGCCTGACCGCCAAGGATGCCGCCAACGGCACCGCGTCCACCGACTTCAGCCTCACCGTGCGCAGCAACACCGCGCCGTCGGACGCAGCAGGCGCGACGATCAGCTACCCGGTCAAGACCGGGCGGCCGTGGTCGCTGGACCTGCCGGTGGATACGTACTTCGTCGACCCGGACGTGGGCGACAGCCTGTCGCTGAGCGTCACCGTCAGCCCGGCCGCGCCCTGGCTGACCATCGACAACAGCAACCCCGCCGTCAGTCGCCTCAGCGCCGCCGCGCCGGTGGCCGGCACCTATACGCTGACGCTGAAGGCCACCGACCAGCTCGGCGCGACCAAGACCCGCACCGTCACCCTGGTCGTGGCAGCGAATGCCGCGCCGACGGTGGTCAGCGCGATCCCGGCGCAGACGGCGACGCAGAACCGCGCATTCCTGCTGGAGCGGGATGTCTCGGCGGTGTTCCGCGATACCCAGGGCGACGTCGTGCGCGTGCAGGCCACGCTCGACAGCGGCGCCGCCTTGCCGTCGTGGCTGAGCTTCAGCTTCCTGGGCGACCAGGCGACACCGCGGCTGCGCTTCAATGGCGATGTGCCTGGAAGCATCGCCAACGGCACCGTCTTCAAGATCAAGCTGACCGCCATCGACCCGGACGGCGCCACGGTCAGCACCACCTTCAACCTGACCGTGGTGGCCAACCGTGCGCCCACGGTGGTATCCACGCCGGCCACCCAGCAAGTACGCATCGGCCAGCAGCTGAACCTGCAGACCAATGTCGCCAACCTGTTCCGCGATCCGGACGGCGATGCCATGGCCTACGAGCTGCTGCATCCGGAGGGCACGACCAGGACCGGCTGGGTCGGCCTGCAGGTCGACTACGAGACCGGCCAGCTCAGCCTGACCGGTACCCCGACCAATGCCACCAACCACATCGGCACCTACACGGTGCAGATCCGCGCGCGCGACATCGAGGGCCTGACCCAGGTCGTGACCGTGACCCTGCAGGTCAAGGGCGACAACGCCCCGGTACGCAACACCGCAGTGCCATTGCCCGACCAGACGGTCCGGATCGGCCGTTCCTTCAGCTTCACCCTGCCGGACAACCTGTTCACCGACCCCGACGGGGACCCGGTCACGCTGTCGGTGGCGGTGGTGAAGAGCTACCAGGAACTGCTGGACACCGTTCCGCCGAAGTGGATCTACTGGATCGAGAGCGCTCCGCTGCCAAGCTGGATGAGCTACAACGCCGCCACGCGGACGTTTTCGGGCACGGTGCCGGCAGGCGAGCCGGCCAGCAGCTTCGTGGTGCGCGTGGGCGCCCACGACGGTCGCAAGTACTACGACGGCGGCGACCAGGCCGGCGCGGCCAACAAGCCTCTGGACGCCGACATCACCATCAACGTGGTGCCGTTCGTCAATACCGCGCCGATCTACAACAGCGGCACCTTGCCGAACCGGACCCTGGTCCACGGCGGCACGGTGGACTTCGCCTTGCCCGCCGGCGCATTCACCGAGCCGGATGGCGACGTGCTGAGCTACTCGGCCGAGGTGCAGGTCGGCGGCGTGTGGACGAACATCTCCGCCCTCGGCCTGAGCATCAACGCCTCGACCGGCCGCATCACCGGTACCGCCGGCAACCTGGTGCAGGCCAGCTATGCCGCGCGCATCATTGCCCGTGATCCACAGGGCGGCTCGGTGGCGGGTACCTTCACGTTCGCGGTGACCAATACCGCGCCAACCGCGGGCACCATTCCCGCGCAGACGGTCTATCGCAACATCGCCTTCAGTTTCTCGATCGCCTCGTACTTCAGCGACGTCAACAACGACACGCTGACGTTCCTCGGGAGCCAGCTCCCGGTGGGCACCTCCCTGAGTTCCGCTGGCCTGGTCAGCGGCACCATGGGCACGATCGGCGACTATACGATCAGCGTCACCGCCAGCGACGGCCGTGGCGGCAGCGTCACCCGCAGTTTCACCCTGGCCGTGGCCAACAGCGCTCCCACCGCGCCGACCATCCCCAACCAGACCGCCACCGCAGGGAGCGCCTGGAGCTATGTGGTTCCGGCGTTCGCCGACCCCAATGGCGACACGCTGACCTATACCGCCAGCGGCCTGCCATCGTGGATGAGCTTCAACGCCGGTACCCGCACCCTCAGCGGCGCGGCCGCGCCGGTCGGCAGCTGGACCATCACCGTCACCGCCAAGGACACGTCCGGCGCCGCCGTCGGCAAGTCGTTCATCGTGACCACGCCCAACGTGGCCCCGGTGGTCGCCGCCGCGATCGGCAACCGCAATGCCAACCGCAACCAGGCCTGGTCGTTCCAGATCCCGGCCAACACCTTCAGCGACGCCAACGGCGACAGCCTGAGCTACAGCGTCGGCACGCTGCCGGCGGGCATCAGCTTCAATGCCTCCACCCGCACCTTCAGCGGCACGCCGACGGCGCTGGGCAATTACACGGTCACCGTGACGGTGGCCGACGGCAACGGCGGCACCCGCAGCACCAGCTTCGTGCTGTCGGTGGTGAACAACCCGCCAACCTACAATGGCGGCCTCGCCACCCGCAGCGCGCAACGCGCGCAGTCGATCAGCTGGGCCCTGCCGGCCAACACCTTCAGCGATGCCAACGGGGACGCCTTGAGCTACACCTTGATGGTGGAGCGGCCCGGCTACTGGCAACCGTACGAGATCGTGCCGGGCGAACCGGATATTCGCTGGGTCGAGGCAGCCTGGTTCCCCGCGTCCAACTACAGCCTGGCCATCAACGCCGGCAACGGCACCATCACCGGGACGCCGTATCCGATGGTGCTGGCAAGTGCGAACCCGCGCGTGCAGGGCACGGTCATCTACAGCTACCGGATCAAGGTGGTGGCCTCCGATGGCGCCGGTGGCAGCGCGGAGGGCATCTTCACCCTCAACGTCAACGACCCGCCGACCGGCTCGGTGCCGGACCGCACCATCAAGAGCGCGGTGCAGTGGAGCTACCAGCTGCCGGCCTTCAGCGATCCCAACGGCGACACGCTGACCTACGGCGTGAGCAACCTGCCGGCGGGGCTTTCGTTCAATGCCGGTACCCGCACGCTCAGTGGCGCGGTGGCCACGGCCGGCGTCTACACGATCCAGGTGACGGTCAGCGACGGCAAGGGCGGATCGGTGCAGGTGCCGTTCAAGCTGACCGTGCAGGCCAACACCGCGCCCACCGCGCCCGCGATCGGCAACCTGACCGGTACCGTGGGTACCGCGTTCAGCTACACCGTCCCGGTCTTCAGCGACGCCGACAACGACACGCTGACCTATTCGGCCGGCGGCCTGCCGGCCGGCCTGAGCTTCAATGCCGGTACCCGCACGATCAGCGGCACCCCGACCGCGCCGGGCGCCAATACCGTCACGATCACCGCCAACGACGGGCGTGGCGGCAGCGTTTCGCGCAGCTTCACCTTGACGATCAACGCCGCCACGCCGCCCAACCGGGCTCCGGTGGTCAACCGCCAGCCGCCATCGCCGGCCTACAGCTTCTTCTCGACCAATCGGTACATCGTGCCGGTCGAAGGATTCACCCTGCCGACGGACACGTTCGTCGATCCGGACAACAACCCGCTGACCTACACCGTCGTGCAGAAGCCGGCGTGGCTTTCGTACTCCTACAACGCCGGCAGCGGCCACAGCTTCAGCGGCGTGAGCAACGACACCCGGTCCTTCGCCACGCATACCATCCAGATCCGTGCGACCGATCCGGCGGGCCTGTCGGTGCTGCTGACCTTTACGGTCACTTCCACCTACGACTACTACGATCCACGCAATCCGACCGAACCGCTGTCCCTGCCGGGCGGCCCGGTGCAGCTGTTCCAGGCATCCGAAGAGCCCGCCGCGCCGGAAGCCCCGGCATCGTCGGCCACGGCAACTGCGACGGCCGCCACGACCATGGCTGCAACGGCCACCGCCGCCCCGCGCGTGGAGGAGTCGTGGTATGCCTACGACAAGTTGAATCGGGTCTCGATCGTCAATGGCGCGTTGCAGAACGGCCAGGTCGTGCTGGCGGCGAACTACCTGAGCTACGGCATCGGCTACGACGCCGCCGGCAACCAGATCAGCCAGTACCAGCTGCGTCCGACCGCCGGCACTGCCTGGACCGCCACGATCAAGCAGCAGACCTATTCGTTGCGGGGCGAGTTGCTGCTGACGTTCAACGAGCAGCGCCTGGACGGCAGCGGCGCGGCCGCCGGGGTGGTGGAACGCCGCGTCTACGACGACGCCGGCCGGCAGGTCCAGCGCCTGCAGTACTACTCGCCGGGCACGGTGATCCGCTACGTGGACATGGAGCGCACCTTGATGCCGGTGTCGGTCGGCGGCTGGCTGTACCAGGCCGAGCTGACCACCTACGACGACGACGGCCGGCTGCTGAGCCAGGTGCAGCGCACGCGCTCGGATGCGACCACCCGGCGCTCTCCCTACGGCTCGAACGTGGAGGTCGAGTTCCCCACCTGGATCGCCGAGGCCTGGGACGGCAGCGCCAACCAGCGCAGCGACCTGGCGGTGCTGACCCAGGTAGCCACCACCAGCTATGCCGGCGCCGGGCTGGGCTACGACGCGGCCGGCCGGGTCATCGGCTACAGCTACACCGGCAAGAGCTACACCCACACCTACACCTACCAGTACGCCGGCTGGGACGGCTACCGCGAGCAGTCGATCACCGGCACCAGCAACAACAGCACCTACAAGACCACCACCACCACGCTGAGCTACGACGTGGCCGGGCGCCAGACCGAGCTGCGCGAGAAGACGGTCGGGCAGGTGCTGGACGACCGCATCCGCAGCTTCGCCTACGACGGCAGCGGCCAGATCCTGAGCCGCCGCGACGGCACGGCCAACGCCAGCAACGTGTTCAGCCAGGGCACGGCGGCCGAGGCGGCGTACAAGAACCAGCACTTCGTCTATGCCGGCGGCCAGCAGGTGGCGAGCCTGGACGAGGCCGGCAAGCTGGACGCGCTGAGCCGGATGACGGCCTTCAGCAACACCGATGCGGGCCGTACCCAGATCACCGTGCAGGCCGGCGACACCCTGCAGGCGATCGCCCAGCGGGTCTACGGCAACAGCAACCTGTGGTACGTGATCGCCGAGGCCAACGCGCTCGGCGGCGATGCCGACCTGGTGGCCGGGGCGACCCTGACGGTGCCGGAGATGAAGACCTCCAGCAACGACGCCAACACCTTCAAGCCGTACAACCCCGGCGAGATCACCGGGCCGACGACGCCGAGCCTGCCGTACATCCCGCCGCCGTCGGGCGGTGGCTGCGGCACCCTGGGCATGATCATCATGGTGGTGGTGATCATCGTGGTGACGGTCTATACCGCCGGGGCGGCCTCCGCGGCCTCGAGTGCCGCCATGACCGGTGCCACGCAGGCGGGCGCCTCGACTGCATTTGCGACCGCGGCCACCTCCACGACCGCCGCCTCGCTGACCACGACCGGCGCCATTACCGCCGGTGCCATCGGCGGGGCGGACGGCGCCGCCACCGGCGTCGCCGCCGGAACCGCCCTGGGCAGCATGATGGGTGTGGCCAGCTTCAGCTGGCGCGGGGTCGCGTCCGCCGCCGTGTCCGGTGCAATCACCGGAGGCTTCGCCGGGTATGCCGGCGCTGCGGGCATTACTGATCCGGCAAGGGCAGTGGGTTCCGCGTTCGCGGGCGCCGCGGGCACCTATGCCGGACAGGCGGCGGCGGGACTGGATGCCTCGTTCAGCTGGCGCAGCGTGGCCACCAGCGCGGTCACCAGCGTCATGACCGCCAGGATCGCACCTGCGGTAGCCGACAGGCTCAATATCACCTCCGACTTCGGCCAGGACCTGGCCTATGGATTTACCGGCGGGATGGTCAGCAGCGCGCTGAGGGCATCCTCTGGCGAGACCCTGCATCGATCGGACTACGCGACCGTCCTGGCCGATGCGTTCGGCAATGCACTGGGCAATGCGATGTCGCGAGGGTCGAGTCAACCCCTGATCTCAGATGCAGCAGTGGCTGAAGGATTGGACGCTCGATATCTGCTGGCGTCCACGACGGGCAGTGGTGTCGGCATGGGATTGCCGGAGGAGCTATGGCCGCCTGCAGCCGGTAACGGCGATGTTCGCAGCAATGCCATTGACGTGAAGGCCGTCCAGGCTCGCGCTAATGACATTCCTACGTTGGACACGGTTTACGCCGTGCCAGACCAGTACGCGTCCAGTGGCTGGTACTTCTATAGCTGGAGCGAGACCAGCCGGCAATGGACCGACATGCAGCGCCCGATCCGTTCAGGCCAAGTGACCGAATGGAGCGCTCCGCCGACTTGGATGAACGGCTATGGTGCAGGGAATGCCGCGTCGAACTGGCGCATGCTGGGCGTGCAGGCTTCCACGTCCCGCTTGCTGCCCGCGGGGTATTACAACAGCGCAGGGCAGATCGAATTCAAGCGGGATGCAGTGACTGATGCCATCGGTGCAGGCCTGACGGTGGCGGTAGGTGCAGGCCGTGCGGTGTACGACGGCGTGACCGAGCCCTTCAAGATGGTGGCGGATCTGGGCCGCGTCGGCTATGAAGTAGGTCGTAGCTGGGTCACCGGCGAAATTCCTCGCGAGATCGAGTATTTCAGCGGCCTGGGGCAAGCCATCGTCGCAGACAACATGAGCGCGGGCGAAGCGCTGTGGAGCATCCCGAAGGGCATCGCGATGACGCCCTGGCGGCTGGGGACGGCGATCTACGAGGGAGACGCCTATGGAGTAGGCTATGAGGCGGTAGCCTTGATCGGTACGTTGGAGGGGGCACGGGCGCTGGGGGCGGGTAAGGTACGGATTGGGGGCAGTGGAGTTGCAAAATCTGCGGAGAAATCTTACGGAGTAGCCTTCTTTGGTGAGAGCAATCTCCGTTACTACACAGGTGAGAATGTGACCCTTGGTCGAGGGAATCCGTACTTCTTCATGCCGCTTGAAGATGCCGCAATCGTGCGAAATTCTCACGACGCCGCACGATATACTGGCATGGCACCGTCAGCGCGAAGCGCCTATTTGCGCGAAACAGACATGTTCGGGGAAACCTTTGGCGTAAGCTTCCCGACCGAGGGAAGGCCTGTGACGAGGCCGACTAGGTTCGATGCAGGAAATTACGAGCACTATTTGGAGGGTGGAAACACGGCGGTTCGATTGCCAGACAATGGTGGATATCTGGTGAATCCAACTAGGGAATTTGTGGTTCCTGGCGGAACGCCTATGCCAAGCGGCTCAGTACTATTTAGACTTGGTCCCAATGGCGAATGGGAAGTGCTGAGGAGATTCTGATGAGTGACCCATGGGCAACAAAAGGCTGCGAGGTCTGCCGTGCGGCGTGGCGAACCGGAACGCTATTGCCTGAAATTGCTGCGTCAATTGAGCGGCACACTAGTCTTCATTTCTGCAAAGCATGCCAAACTTTGTGGGAGCAACACGAGCGCTATGTGGATACCATTGATCGCTCTGATGCTCAAAAGATTTATTCGTCCTTCGTTGATGCAAGAATGAAATGAAAAATTTTCACCCAATCAATGACATTGAAGTTTCTTTGGAGGCTGCGATGAGCAGTCGAATAACCATGGCGGAATTTATGAGGGGCTTTGCGATCTCAAATATTGAGCTACCAAGTGCGGAGGAAGTTCGCGGTGATGGCGCGGGGTTAAGTCCAATTCTCTTCGATAAGGGTGGCGTTATGATGCTCGCGCTATTCACGGATAAAATCAGGATTGGTACGTACGCGGAGCGCGCGCCATACTGCGTTAGCATGAAAGCCATCGATGTTATGAGACGCATTCCGCCCGGAATTGGAATAGTGGTTAACCCAGGCTTTAAGCTTGGCTTTGAAATTTCTCCTGATGGCATTAGGGATGTTTTGCGCGACTTCGGGTAGGTGGCGGTTTCAAATATCAAGTGCAACACTGAGATGGAAGTTCGCGATTTCATTGGCCATGACCTCCTCCGGGGACTTCCATCCGAGGGTTTTACGCGGTCGGTGTCGTGTCCGCTGTCCGCACGAGTCAGGTTGTCATGGAGAGCGGTTATTTTCTTGAGATTCTAGGGAAAGGACTCCGGGTTTTCGAGGGATGTCCGGTCGAGATTCCGAAACCGGGGTCAGAGTGCACTTTCCATCGATATCGGCAAAGAAGCAAGGTTGCCGGTCATTGCGGCGCTGGACGATACGCCGGGGAGTACGCGGAAGGTCGGGACGAGGTCGGTGAGCCGTCGAGTCTGTCCGTGACGGGGATGTCAGGCGGCCTCGCCTGCCGGCCTGATTGCAGGCTATCGGACGAGACGAATTCAACGGTAGGGAAAGTGCACTCTGACCCCGGTTTCAGCCCTCTACGAGAACACCGCCCGGTACGCCGGCTACTACAATCTGCCGGCTCCGCCGGGCTGGGACCAGCCGTTCGGCGTGCTGGAATACAACGTCCAGCTGCAGGAAGGCCTGTACCCCCAGTCCACGGCCGCGCAAGCCACCACAAGTCAGAAGGTGTTGGCCGTGGTGGGCGGCGGCATTCTCGGTGCGGCCGACTTCGGCCGGGAAACGGTGGAGTCGACGGTGTCGCTGGTACGCAACTTCATCGCCTCAGGCATGTACCAGTGGGGCATGGCCGATCGATTGGGCGTCCAGAACCAGGCCAAGGTGTACCACGAGCAACTGGGCGAGACCGTTGCCAACGTAGTGGGCCTGGCTTCCTGGGATACGCCTGGGAAGATCTGGGGACACTATGCCAACGTGTACTCGCAATCTGCCGCTCTGTGGGAGCAGGGAGATGTAAACAGCGTTATCGCCGCCTCCCGGCTGGGCAGCAAGGCGTCCATCGAGATCGGCAGTACCGTCGTTGGCGGGGGCTATGGCGCCTTCAGGATGACGGTCGGGGGCATCCGCATGGCGGGAAGCCTTGCATCCGGGACGCGTGCCTTGCTGGCCTCGATCGACGGGCCGGCCATGGGTACGTGGCGAGCTCAACTGGGCGCGGTGGGAGACCTGGATCGAGTCAGGCCTTTTGCACTGACGCAGAGTGATATGATCCGCGCCGATGTGGGGGTTGGCAGCAAAATTGATCATGCGGCAAACACTCTGCCAACAGACGCCACTAGCTCTGCGCATCGCCTGTACCTCAATCAGAAGTTTGAGCGAACGGGAAATATCGATCTCGATATCAACATTAGAGCGAGACAACAACTTGCTCGTGGGTTTTATGAAGAAGCTGGATTTTCTGGGAAGCGTCTTGAAAGCCATCTTCGCGGAATCGATTATTCACAGGATGTCAGCTTGCACACACTGTCACGAGGCAGACTGGTTGAGCAATGGCAACCGCCAGGTGGTCCCGTCGGGAATTACTTCACGCCGGTCGGCTCTGATCCTTTCCGATTGGGAATGGATGCACTTGGTCGTGAGCGGCTTATGTATGCGCCTGTGCAACGCATTTCTGTGCTAAGAAGTACTGCCGCTGACATTCCATCGTGGAAAGAGGCTGGAATCATCTATAGAGGCGGTGGAGCTCAGTACTTCACTAGTACTCCGGACATTTTTAAGTTGGCCATAGGTGGACCGTAATATGAGTCGGATTGATGAGGTTCGGATTATCAAAGAGCGTTGCCTAGAAATGCTTAGTCAGAACCCAAGCTCTGTAGCTCTTCAGGAGGTCTTAGAGCAGATTTCGTATGTAGAAGCCGCTTTGTTAGATAGTCATGCGGATAGGAGTCGGCTCGGTGACACTACTTTAGGTGTGCTGGCAGCGCGAGAGTTCGAAGTGCGAGATCCGGCGTTTGCAGAGTCGCTCTACTTTATTGAGGAGATTGTCGATCAAATGCGATCTGGAATGCTGTAGTTTTTGACATCAGTTCGATCAATCGCAGAACCATTTTTTAAGAGATAATCGATAGGGCAAGTTATTGCATGCACAAATGTAACAACGGCGGCACGAATCGTTGATACATGGGCCGTCCCAAGCCAGTCATTATCCGCAGCTTCGCCTACGACGGCAGCGGCCAGATCCTGAGCCGCCGCGACGGCACGGCCAACGCCAGCAACGTGTTCAGCCAGGGCACGGCGGCCGAGGCG